>JACQRL010000219.1 GCA_016206485.1 Planctomycetota bacterium
ATCTGTGGAGGAAATCGCGAAACGTCGCCTATAAGACTCTGTAGACCCATTAGACTTGTTAGACTATATTGACTATTTCTTATGATGCGAACTTTCTGTCTCTGATTTTTCCTTTTCCGACTTTTTTATGACTTCATCCATCCAGTCGAGGAGTACTTTGGGTTTTAAATCCAGTCTGTGGGTTTGATCTTTGAGTACTTCATATTTGACATCAGCTCCTACGTTCTTCAGTTCATTGGCTAGTTCATCATTTCTGGATCTCCATTGAGGAAAATCCTTTTCGCCTATGATGATGTAAATCGGTTTCTTTTTGAGTTTATCGGTTGGCTTTGAACTTGTAGTACCTGGCAGGATAAGTGCGCCAATAAACCTGTCTGGATTGCTGAAAAATGCTTCGAATGTAAACATGCCACCAATTGAACCGCCCGCGATGAATACTTTCTTTGTATCAATAAAATGTTTTTTTATTTTAGTCAGATGTTCTAAAAGTACCGGGATTACTTCATCACCAAAGCCGAGGGGGCTCAGTGAACCGGAGCTGTTATCTGTTTCATAAGGAGTCGAATCAAAATAGACTCCGTAATAATTCCTCTTAGATATTTCCCCTTTGAAGTATCTTGTATAAAGTTCCTTTCCACCATTGTCGCCGATCAACCACATCGGAGGGAATACGATGACGATCGGGTATTTACTGTTCTTATCTATGCTTGAAGGTTTTGTAAATAACTCCGGGATAGACATTCTGAAAGTTAACTTCTGTTCCTTACCTTTAATTTTTACAGTGATTTCTTCTTTGAGAAGTTTCTGCTTCGATTTTTCATTATCCTGCTTTTCAGACCCTTCATTTTGATTCAGTACAACGGCTAAAAAAGTCAGTATCAATATTCTTACCATAAAGCCTCCTGTTATTAATAATGACTATATAATCGCCTTGAATGTTTGAACATAATTAATAAACAGTTCAATGTTCACTGTTCAACCCCATGTATTCTGAATTTTGCAAGCTAACTACTAAGAAGATTCTATGTAGAATCTGCTTAGCTATTGATTATGGAGCTTGCCGAGTCTTGATTGAATTAATCCGCCTGACTGTGATTGTTGGAGGTGGTAGTAAGGTATTGGGCCAGTTGTAGGTTAATGTGACGGGGTTGATGGATGGCATGAGTGTTCTGGTTGGTGAATTCAAATCACCGCTCACGGCATTTGTATTAAAAGTAATTTCTCCAAAACCTGTAGTTCTGAATATCCACATTTCTGAACCTGTCACTGTTGTGTAAGTACCTCCTACGAGAAGATATCCTGCTCTGGTTTTGATTACCGATCCGGGATTAGCATGTGCTGATCCATTTGCACTTCGGTAAAATTTTTCCCATTGCTTTACACCGGTGATGCTGAATTTTGTTAAGGTTATTGATCTGGTTGTAGTTGAATTTCCTGCAACTAGGTAGCTTCCATCAGTATAGTCTAGTTGAACCATTGAAGGATAATTAGGACCTGATGTTATTAACACGTAACTAAAATCATAAACTGGATCACTAAAGTTACCTGAGGCATCGACATGCGAGATCACTGTCATACTACCCCAGCTAATTCCTGTAGTCCACGCCATTAGATATCCTGGTGTAACCCAGGATTCTCTGACTGAGTATGCAAAATCTGATGCGCCTGACAATGAGTCATATGTATTGCTCCACATTATGTTTCCATATTGATCAAGTTTTAATAGGTATACATGATAATCTGCAGCCGGGAATGGTAAGTAATCGCCTATTACAATAAATGATCCATCAGAACATTGACTTACAGTAGTTGCCCGTGATGAGTGGGAATAAGGAAATGTTTTTTCCCAGGCAGTGTTTCCGCTAGAGTCAATTCTTATTATCCACGTGTGATTACGTAATCCATCTAGTCTTGCTCCAGATGCTATGAATCCACCGTCAAATGTTTGTTCTATTGAATATAAGTAATCATTGCTATCTGTACCATATTGATTTACCCACTGTACGGTTCCATCTGGTCCTAATTTGACAATTAGTGAATCGGTTCGATATGTGGGAGGTATATCAGATTGCCCGCAAAATACGAGGCCTCCATCTGACGTTGGTTTTGCCATTACAATTACATCGTGGTTCCCGGTATCATAGGTCATTTCTCGAACGGTATTTGCGTATTCATCTGTTTTTGCGACCCAGAAATCGCTATTGCCGTTGAGGTTGAAAGTATTTCCGACCATAGCATAACCTCCCTGGACTGGTACAGCAGAACATCCGCTGTCCACTATGGTGTTTCTGAAACTCATCGCCCACATCTGTTCATCGGGAATTGGATTAGTGTATCGCGATGTAGTACCATAAGTTATCGATTTAGAGTCAGAAAGATCATCATCTTGCATATTGATCGCAGGGAATATTGAAACTAATAACAAAAATCGTTTCATAGCTAATATAGCATAAATATTTAGATCTGGTTTAACTAAGATCCTACACCCAGTACTTAGTTCGTAGTTTTCAGTTTGTTGTTCAATTTTCCTTTCCCAGCTACTATCTACTAACTACTATCTACTAGTTGGCATGAGTTGGATCAAACTAATTTCTGAAGATGAGGCCACTGGCCTTCTCAAACAGCTTTATGATAAGAGACCCAGATATGGAGGCAAAGTTGCCAGCATAGTTAAAGCTCACAGTTTGTTTCCAGAAGCCCTCGATACTTCAATGAAACTGTATGAAGCAACTATGTATGTCAAAGGAGAGACTGACAGGAGACTTCGAGAGTTGATAGCTACTTATGTGTCTTTTATTAATAAGTGTCATTACTGAGTAGTCCATCACGGGAGCTCCTTTGTAAAGGAGAGCGGACAAAAATGGAAGATTTCAGAAGTAATTAAAGACCCGTTGAAATTCTGCGATGATAAAGACAAAGCTATATTAGCTTTTGTGGAGAAACTGACTAAGTCGCCTGCTAAAATGGCTAAATCTGATGTGGAAGGGCTCAAGAAGCTTGGATTGACAGACAGGGGAATACTGGAAGTTGTTTTGGTTACCTCGTATTTCAATTTTATTAACCGGGTTGCTGATGCGACAGGTATTGAGCTTGAATCTGTAATGAAGGTTGAGGAATGATCAAATGATTTTGGAAAATAGCTGTATAAATGTATATAAGAATAATGATTTGTACGATAATAGTTCTATGGTTTTAAGAGCTTATATTTTTGTGAGGTGAATTGTGAAATTTTCTAATGTTATTTGTCTTGTTATTTTTTTGTTGTCCGGACTTGTTGTAACTGCGCAGGATGTAAATGTTATAGTTGGATTTAATGGTCCGGCAGATGATACTGTTGTGACGCTGCGTGGAGGCAAAGTTAAGCATCACTTACAGAATGCTGTATCTGCGACTGTACATTCATCTCGATTGGATGAGATTGCTAATCATCAAAATGTCGCGTTTGTGATAGAAGATCAGCCAATGAGCATTGTAATGATGCCGCCCGGAGGCAATGGAAACGGTGGTGGTGGATCAACCCAACCTTCACAGGCACTGGAATGGGGCGTCAATAAGATAGATGCCGAGTTTGTGTGGCCAAATGGAAATACATCCAATGAAATACGTGTTGCGGTTATCGATACCGGTATTGATAGTAATCACCCTGATTTTAAGAAGGGAGGTATAAGCAGTGTAATTTTAGGCCCAAATTTTAATAATCCTTCCAGGTCCTCTGCAGACGATAACGGACATGGAACGCATGTCTCAGGAATTATCGGAGCACGAGGTGATAATAACGGTGATGGAGCATTTAATTCTAGCGACATCGGTGTTATAGGTGTTGCCCCTGATTCAGTTTTAGTTGCTGTTAAAGTTTTAAATAAAAGCGGTTCAGGCTGGTTCAGTGATATCATCTCCGGGATTAACTGGGCGTCCAACCCGGCTCAAGGTAACTGTAAGGTTCTTAATCTTTCATTGGGTGGAAGTCTGACTGATCCGAATGCAATAGCCCTTATTACATCCAGTGTGGATAATGCTGTCGCAAATGGCAGTGTTGTTGTTGCATCCGCAGGGAATAGCAACTCAAGCGCTCCAAGTTATCCGGCAGCGGTGAGTTCGGCAATCTCTGTATCAGCTACAGATATAAATAATAATAAAGCGTCATTCAGCAATTATGGATCTACTGTGGATATAGCAGCGCCTGGAGTAAACATCAGATCTACATATAAGGGTGGTTCATATAAGGTTCTTAGCGGGACATCAATGTCAGCTCCGCATGTTTCTGGAACAGCAGCGCTTGTCTGGTCATCCGGGCAATCAAGCACGGTAAGTGGAGTAAGAGCACTTTTAATGAATACAGCAGATCCAATTCCGGCTTCATCATTGATCGGAAATCTTGTAGATGCGGAAGAGGCTTCTTTAGGTACTCAGAACGGTAATAACTGATAGTTAATAGTTATAAGATTTATTACAACTTCGAATAGATTTATTAAATTTTGTATAAATGAGCCGTAGCTTTATTGCTTTCACAACCACTGGTGCAGTAGTAATTTCAGCTATTTTGATATCACTTTTTTTTGAAAGAATTTCTTTAAATACTGAGGATAACAAAACTTTAGTAAATGATTCACAACAGCTAAGTGATAAATGGGAAAATAAGTTAAAAGATAAATTAAAAGGACCTATACCTGCTATGGCTTCAGGATATGATTACTTTCTTGATCATATTCGTGAGGTGTTGGAGACATCACAAAATCTATCAAAACTTGCCTGTCAAGTGAGGTCTCAGGCGCGGACGGATAAGAGTTTTCTAGATCTTCTACAGAGGGTTCTTCTTAATGAAAATGAAGATATAAAGTTGAGACAATTGATAGCAATTGTTCTTGGCTCACTTGAAGATGAAAAGGTTATAGCTGCTTTATTAAGCGCTCTAAAACAAGCTGACAGTGATGACTTAAAAACATTAAAGACAATGCTTATATATGCATTAGGTGAATTCAAGGGGGCTAGCGATGAGGATGACAGATTCGAAGAAGATGGCCCTGATACATATAAAATAGAATTTGGATTTTCTGTTATAATCACAGGGAATCTAATGGATCAGGATGTGCGAAATTCAGTCCTTAGTTGTTTAG
>JACQRL010000223.1 GCA_016206485.1 Planctomycetota bacterium
CAGACTGTATGAAGAGGTCAAAAAAGGAACCAATGCAGCGTCTGCAAGAAAAAACATAGATATAGTAAAATATCATGACTTACTATCAGAGATAAAAAAAAGTATAATATCGAATTATCAGGGATTTTCATCGGACATTGCCAAATCGCTGGCCGTTCCGGGATCCAGCATCTCTTTGTTTACAATGCTGGGAGAGCTGACGAAAAATGGGAGCATATCTGAACAAAATTCAGCGAATTTAGCGCTGTCTATATCAAATTATATTTATTCAATAAAGCATCCCACAGTCGAATTTAAATCTTTATTTGAGAAAAGGCTTTTTTATTACGAGAACATTCTGACTATATTTTCTCACTATATAAAAGATCAGGAACTCCAGGCAAAGATGCTGGAACTTTATGAATTTGAAAGGCTTAATTTCGCATTCCATGCAAATTATGACTTTGAAAAACACTTTATCACTTTCTTCAAATCCATCAATCTCGAAGAACAACATATTGAATTATTAATGCCCTACATTTCAGGTTTTGTTAAGAAATTGAAAAACTGCGCAAATTTAGGTGAAGTTTATAAGACGGGAATTGGATTTCTGGAAGAGATCAAACCGTTATTCGATCAGTCCCAATTTAAAATGTTAAGCCAGGATGCCTACATTCCCTGGATAGCAGAAAACTGCTATTTTTCTAAATAACAGACCCAGAACCTCAAAACGCTGCTGACCTCTGACTTCTGTGTTCTTATTTATCCAGGAGATGTTTGGATTTGTCTAATAACTTTAGGATACGCTTTACGAAAACGCAGAAAATAGTGATCAGATACCGTATTAATCTACTTTTGCATTTTGAACATCCTCTTAACCACGAATCCTGTAACTCACTGTATATCGATGATTTAGCATATTTGTTGGATAAGCCTCATGACTCCCTGGTCTTAACTACTCGCTACTATTACCTATAACCCAGCACCTGATATTTGGCTTGTGTCAGGAGTTGTCGTGGCTAGAATTCCCTAATGCGTCGTATCATATCAGTATTATTGATCTTTGCGGCATTAACCGTTTTCAACTCTTCAGTAATCAGCCAGTCCAAAATGGAAGATACTATGCCAACAGATGAGCTTGAGGCAAAGATTAAAAAATTAGAGGACAAATTCAGGCTGAAGATTCTTTACAAAGGGGTGCCAGCTCCTACTGGTGAGTCCTATGTAATCGAGGAAGGAAGCGGTATGGAGGATAATGCCAGGGTAAGCAAGGTGCTTTCAGGTATTGATGTGGCTTTCAGCAGATATCCTCTCGAACTGATAAAGCTTGCAGGAATATCGTCGATTGCTGTCGTGAAAAAGCTGGAAGGACCTGAGCGTGTAGCTCCTGAGATGGCTGACTACGGCAATCATGTCCTCTACTTCAACTGTTCAATCGTGGCGTTTGATCCGATCCAGAACAAGATTGACTACGTACTTTTCTGGACATATATCGCCCACCACGGATTCGGTCATATGATCGACTATGCTATAAAGGGGGCGTCAAGCAGTGATGATGCGGAGTGGAAGAAGCTCAATGACAGCGGCGTTGATTATGGAAGCGGAGCTTGGGGAGTTAAGGAGCATGACGCGATGTGCTTTGTTCATCCGGCTAAGGGATTTGTTAACAAATATTCGATGTCGTCGATGCAGGAAGATAAAGCAGAGATCTTTACTTCGTTGTTTATGAGGGAGATCTATCTTCGTGTTAGTGAGTGGGCTGTTTCTGACAAAGCGCTCGAAAGAAAGCTCAATTATATGAAAGGGCTTCTTTCAGCCAAGTGTGAAAAGCTTGATCAAAATTTCTGGAATAAAACTCTGAATGTTGCGGGGCTTAAGAAAAACTCGACGTGGCTTACTCCGGTCGGATGGCTGCCTGTTCTTAAGAGCGGTGTCGGCGGAGGTCAGGTGGAACGTGTAGAACCTGGTAGAGAAAGAGTGGTTTTCGGTGTTATGCTCACAGGCAAGACTGTTGGAACTCTTGATGTCTGTTATTCGAACGACACTGCATGGTTTGTGGGGCACGTTGGTGATGTGCTTAAAAAGTTTGAAAGTCCTGCAAAGGGATGGGAGGTTGAAAACTGCAAGTCCGTGACTGCAATGTCTCTCTGGGGAGTTTGGGCGGCGCCTGACGGGAAAAAGGTCTGGGTGTGCGGCGGTGACAGCAGAAAAAACGGAGCGTCGATCTGGTACTCGGAAGATGGCGGCAAAAAATGGAAGGTTCAGTTTAATTCTGCCGAGACTTATCCTGACAGGTCACTTCTCTCAACCGACCACATGAACAAGTTTTTCTTTTTTGATGAGAAGAATGGGTTTGCGGTCGGAGGTCTTTCCGATAATACGGGAATAATTTTAAAGACGAGTGACGGAAAAACGTGGCAGACAGTATATAAAGATTGGACAGTTGGCACTGATGATGAGTTACGAAGCATCTGGTTTGCGGATGCGCAGCATGGTTGCGCTGTGGGTCATTATGGCGCGATCGTCATGACATGCGACGGCGGCAAAACGTGGAGCAAGGTAAGCAGCGGCACTGAGCAGTATCTCTACACGGTGAGATCGCTGAGCAAGGATGTCTGGTTTATTTCTGCTGCAAGCGGTATTGTTTTAAGATCGACTGATGGCGGAAAGAAGTGGGAGCAGATTGATGCAGGAGAACCCTCTGAACATTTGTATGCATTGGCGGTGTGTGGTCGCAAAATATGGGTTGGCGGTGAAAATGGCGCGATCTATGTATCTTCGGATAATGGAGAGAACTGGGAAAAGCAGCAGTCGAATGTCGCTTATCCTATCCACTCGATTTTCATGCTGAATGACAAGGTAGGCGCTGCGGCATGCGCGAGCAACACTGCAAATCTCGGCGCTATATTATTTACGTACTCAGGCGGCGAGTAGATTAAACTGCCGCTGGAGATGGCAGATTATTCAATTGACGATGCTCTCAGTCACGATCATGAAAAACTAGACGCTTTACTGAAACAGGTCGAGAGCGCGATCGCTTCTCATTCTGGAGAAACTGGTAAATTAACTGGGACATTTATAAAGCGACTTGCTTATCATATGACCTGGGAAGAAAATGTTCTTTTTCCTGCTGTGCAGAGATGTTGTTCGTGTAAAGGACATAGAAGTATTGAGTCTTTAGTATCTGATCATGAAAGAATTCAGGAGTCATTGGACAATTTAAAAGCAGCTATTGAGGTGATGTCTTGGGATTTAGCGAAGGACCACCTTGATAATTTGAAGGTTCTTCTGCAGGGGCATAATTATGATGAAGAACGTGGTGTTTATTTGGATGCAGATCGTCTGTTGGATAATAAAATGCGTGAGGAATATTTGAAAAAATTTCAAGAAGGGTTTTTGTCAGATCTTTGACGTATTGGTTGGGCTGTCGCGAAAGCACGACACTTTGTTCTGTAAGCTTTGTACCCCATATTCCAAATTCAATATTCTGTCTTTTTCTCCTTTTATACGGTTTTCCGCTCGAAATTTCAAATGGAGTTATTCCTCCAGATACGCCTTCAGCATCCATGCTGTTTTTTCGTGCTGTTCCATCAGGCCGGTTAGAAAGTCTATAGTTCCTTCGTCTTGTGAGCTGTGTGTCGCCAGTGATCTGATATCATTTCTGAGTGATTTGATAATTGTTTCGTGGTCGGTGTGGAGATTTTGGATCATCGATTTCGCGTTGAGTTTTGTGGTATGTTGATCCGGGACTCTTGAGCTTTTGGTGAATTCGGTTAGTGATGCTGTTGTTAATCCGCCTAGTTGTCTTATTCTTTCGGCTACATCGTCGACTATTACATTTAGTTCTGTGTATTGTGTTTCGAACCATTTGTGAAGGTCGTTGAATTGAGGTCCTAATATGTTCCAGTGGTAGTTTCTGGTTTTTGTGTAGAGTACATATTCATTGGCCAGAAGTTGGTTAAGTACTACTATTGTTTTCCCCATCTCATTTTCATTTAATCCTATGTTCGGTTTCATATTTACCCCCTTTTATTAAGTGAATCATAGTAATACGTGCTCGGTTTGCAAAAAGTCCCGACAGAAGAATTTAATACATCCGAAAGTATGGCGACATCCTGTTTGGTAAAAGCAGAGGGCAAATATTTGGAATGTTTCCTTTTCTTTAAGGTGACAAAATGGCATTTTAAAGAATAATGTTCTTCTCTCGAAAGTCGAAGGATGAGGTTGGTTGGAAATTAATTTGTAATCTATAAGGATCAATCCTCAATCTAAAATCTCAAATTATTCAGTTCCTCGGTATTCCGGCCACATCTGGAATCGGGCTGTTATCTCGACGGAGTCGGGATGGATATGCAACGATTTTATCTTTGAATTCTAAATTCTTAGTTTCAAGGTCCTTGGTGCCCCGATAAAATTGAGAATCAGGTTGTTATACCACTAAAGTTGGCTTGGATGTTTGAACCGATTTTTCTCTTTAATTCTCAATTCTAAATTCTAAATTCTTAATTTATTAGTTCCTCGGTAGCTCAATGGTAGAGCAGCGGGCTGTTAACCCGTTGGTTGGAGGTTCGAGCCCTCCCCGAGGAGCTTTTAATTTTAAAATTGAAAATTTAAACTTTAAAATTGCAGATTAAACATTTTTGAAGTGGCCTAAGTTTCGATTCCATAGGAGTCCAAGGTGCCGAGAAGTGCCCCAATTCGAATTGCGAACTGCTAGTTTCTAGATTAGAACTGACTTATCATTGTTGGCTATGATCTTGATCTGCTGCCGTTTTTTCTGATGCGTGGCTTGCGAAGTTTGCTGGCAGGTATTAGAACTGCTTTTCCATTTCTCATTACGACCAGAGAATGTCCGAGTTTCCGGCTCTCATCTATAAGATCTGCCACAGCTTCACGTAGCGCCATTTCTGCCTTTTGTCCATCGCGTGACGGTTTGAGTTTTGTCTTCATTTTGCGACCTCAACGTGTTCAATTATATATTCCCACTTCTCACGATACAAGATAGTTTCTTTCCCGTTCTTTCGTTCATATATAAGCAAGGGATCATCAGATGAATTATCGAATACTGCGCAAAAATCAGAGAGTTGGATATAACTGTTAATGAGGTTAGACAATCCTTTCCCATAACGACGTTTGACTATTTCAGATGGGACACCATGACCTCCCAGTTGCACTCTATTAGCGATGCGTTTTAAGGCCATATCTACTTTAGGTATCCACAAGAAATAAATATGAATCTGGTAATTCTTTTTGCGAAGCTGCTTCAATAGTCCTATGTATCCCAAACCTGAAAGTGTTGTTTCAAATGCAAAATTGACCCGGGACGCTATTCGTTTCTTAATTTGTTGTATAAATAATCTGCCGGCTTCAATAACAGCAGATTCCATACTTAATGGGGAGATTCCTTTTGCGATCATGTCCATGTTCACGAATGATTTACACCCAGTGAATTTTGGCAGAAACCTCATCGCGAATGTCGTTTTCCCCGCGCCATTTGGTCCCGCAACGATGTAAACTGTCGGATTTTTAGCCATTTAAAAACATCATATTAGTTATTCTCTATAGCATTAAAAGCTTTACCGAGGCGTCGGGAGGTTGACGTGCGTCATCGCCCGATACCAACGTGGAGCATTGACTCCCCGACCCATATGAGTCGCTGATCAACAGGAATCGCATCTGGTTTTTCGTTATGAATTCTCAGATAGTTGACTTTTGTAGGCAGATTGAATCACCTGCTCCATGCGAGAGATTTCGTCGTCTGATAAGAAATGAAACTCTCTTGCGCGCCTGCGCGCGACAAGATGACCGTTATTTTGAAGACAGATCCGAATGAACAGATCTATTTTTTGATCCGGCATGTCTATGATTTCCTGCAGTGTCCTCTTGGTTTCGTCATACTTAACCAAAAAGGACAGTTCCTCAACCAGTTCCGTGTCGATAGTCCGTTCGATGAATCGAAACAGGGCTTCTACCTGAGCAGTCATATCAATATAAGCATACCACCTCACTGTATCGTTCTCGACGATCATGCGTCCGTTTTCATCGATCGTGTACTCAACCAAAGGCATCAAGGGGCGGGAAAACGCCTCTAAGGATGCGTCATACTCGGCGGGATTCTTTAGCATCGAAGCAGACACTGGAAACATGATTCCATCAGGAGTGAAGTTCTGTCTAGCAAGAATATTGTGAATGAGAAACCGATGGATGCGACCATTCCCATCCTCGAAAGGATGGAGAAACACGAAGCCGTAGGCGATCGCCGCCGCATGTACAACCGGGTGGACGTTGCCTTGATTCATCCGTTCATGCGCTTCGATCAATCCGTACATGAGCGTCGCCACATCTTCTGGCTTTGGGCATGCAAAGTGAACTTTCTCGCGCTGCCACTCGACGCTTTCCCCAACGTAGTTCTGAACCTTACGGTAATCTATTTCCTGAAACCTTGGATCGACGATGCGGTTCTGTAGGTTGATCAGGCGCGCCTTTTCGCAAAAATCTTCCTTCTCTGCGAGCTGAAGCATCAATATGAAGCGCTCAGTTCTTGTTGAGTTAGGCTTAATTCGCTCTATCTCAAATGACGATTTCGTTTCCTTTGTGTATAGATAGTTCAATGCTCGCTTAAGCAGTTCTGGCGGGTAGACAGCTACCACCTTCTTACATCGTTTGGTGAGGTCTGCTTTTTCAAAGGTACGAATGAGCTCGGTCCGTCGGATCGTCGGGCATAATCTGGCATCTCCCAGCAAATTGTCGTTGATCCTCTGTCGGCGGACTTGGCGTGCAGGAGTGACAGTGAAGTATTGCATTGGATCAAGAAGGTCAATGTACTCACCTGTTTTTAGGTTGTCCACAGAAAGAGTCGATCCAGTAAGGAATTCGTAGAGAAACCAAAGACGGCGTGCGTATTTCCCTCTCGGTTTAGATTTAACGTAATCCTTTAGCTCTGCTTGTGGAGCTACCATGAAAATACTGGCAAGGATGGCAAGGTTTGTTCCGTCGTACTTAAGCGCGAATTCGAGATGGTCGCCCAGTTTGTCCCCAGGCCAGTACCTGGCTGGGTAGGTTTCCTCCGTCACACCTAAGTTTGTATCAACTCCATGAAAGTTCCCTGGCGCAATATATGACTGATGCCAGTTTGGAATGACGTCCAGTCGGAACCGAGAGATCAGTGCCTGGTAGCCAGCTAGCCTCCTTTTCTCATTTCGTAATTCGTGCTCAACCATAGTATCACCCAGAAAATCAGGTATTCTTAGCGAATTTTACGTTCAAATCAATACTAGTCAAGAAAAACGCGCTAGTGTAACTAAATAGTGAGTAAAATGTGTATATTATAGGAAATGTGAGCCAATATTTGTATATTCTGTGAAAAATGCGACTAACCAAGTTCTCATATGTGCTGAATTAGCACTAACGTAATAGTTTTTGTAGTAGCGGCCGGATCGTTGATGACTTCAAGTTTCACGTGGGTGTCGCTGATCAGCAGGGATCACATGATCTACTTCATTATTAACTTCTAATTGCACTACACCATAGTGAAAGTTAACCTGTAGGTGTTAATGTTATATACCAAACAGCAAGTGATTTGCGATTTGATTTCCCTGTAATTCACGCCTTAAGCGTCCAATTTCTCATTCTCAGCTGGGAAATTTTCGCAAACCATTTTTGTTTAGGTATAGTATCACATCAGTGTACATAACTCACCCATTGGCCGCCCTTTGTGGAGTTTCAATTCGGCTGCAACTACGCCATGGCCATCGATTTTAAGCACTGTATTGCACATATTTATCGTTTACCTCGACATGCAAAACTTTCCCAAGGTTTTCGATTATATTAAAAAGCAATCTCTTGTTGACGCTAAAAGCGGCGTGCGGTTAAGATTTCTCGTTACCACTGAAAGTTTATCAGGATTCCATGTAGCACTGTTCAGTGTTGCAATAATGGACAGTTAGTAATATCAAAAGGGCCAAAGGCATAAAAATTCGTAATACGCTGAGAGCTATTCTATAATGTCAGAGTGTTAGCTAATTTTGAACTGAGCGAAATACAGAGGTTGTGGAAGAGAAAGCTTGAGCAAGATGCCGAGAAGTTACCAAACTCATTACGACATAGAAATCTCGAACCTGTAAGCGCTGTTTTCATTAACTCTTTATG
>JACQRL010000222.1 GCA_016206485.1 Planctomycetota bacterium
CATCATTACTTACAAAATGAATGTGATAATATGGATAACAACGGCTGATTCTAAAAAGTTTTACAATGAAGATCCTGAAAAGTTCTATGCTATCTCGAGGCTTTTTTGCTATTATCTTCAGGAGAAAAAGCTTTTGATGAGTTTTTACACTACTTTTAACAGATTAAAATCTGACAGATATGGTGTTGACACGCTTAAGCGGTTGCTTGGAAAAGAAATTAATGAAATCGATGCTGATTTTAAATCGTGGGTTACGAAAACATTAGAAAATGTCGTTGATTGATCTCCTCTGATTTTATTGAATTCGCATCCACAGCCATCTCAATTTTCAATATCATAGATGTGATCCTGGTTTTATCACTCCCGATTCTATAGTATAAGTTGCATGTTTTGCATTCAACTGCCGGAGAGGATAAATTGTTGTCATTATTTAATGACAGATATGGACTGCCATCAAATTGATACAGCAATGATACCAGAGTTGATTTATCAATCGTGGTATAAGTGATCTGGAATGGTTTTTCTTTTTCAATTCCCAGTACCTGCAACTCATTACTGCATTTATTGCATAATCCAAGCCGTGACGCTACAGTTTTGCAGAGCGCACACATGCAGTTATTCAGTGTGGGCGATTTAATAAGATTATAGAATTTTCTTGTGCTGTAAAAATTCAGGTTCACTGTAATTTTTTCGAAAACTGTTGTTTTGACCAGCATATTGAATAATGGATTATAAATACTTGTTTATATAAGTGAAGATGTACTCGAATGATTTTGTGTCTGCAATTCCTTTTCCAGCAATATCGAAACCTGTGCCGTGTGCGGGTGCAAATCTGTAAAATGGGAGGCCGAGTGTCATATTAATGCACGAGGGATAAAGAGATTTGATAAGCGGTACTATTTGGTCGTGATAACAGAAGAGGGATAGATCAAATTTTTGAAGATTCCTCAGAATAAATTCAACAGAATGCGGTCCATGCGCCAATGAATTCGTTTGTATGGCATCTTTTATAATGATTTCTTCATTTCCCAAGACCCCTTCATCGCCACAATGGGGATTCAAACCGGAGACTATAATTGATGGAGATCCGATTTTGAAATATTGCGATAGATATCGCTTGGCTGATTCAATTTTTCTTCTGATCAACTCTTTTGTTATGTAGTCAGTGACGTTTCTAAGAGGGATGTGTTCAGTCAGCAGCGATGTCCTAATGTTTTCATATACAAAGCACATAAGAAGTTCATCATTATAATAATTTCTGAAATAGTCAGTATGCCCGGTAAATGTTTTGTCGATTTTATTTATTCTGTTTTTGCTTACAGGCATGGTTAGCAGGATCCATTGGGTATCCTGTCTGAGAATTTCCATGGCTTTTTCAAGGTAGGCGAGGCCGTTTTTGTGTTTTTCTATGTTGAAAAGAAAAACTCCTTTTTTGTTGGGTAGTTGCCCCGTGATTTGTTCTGCCTTTATATTTTGTAGAAATGAAACTGTTCCGATAATAATTATTTGTTCCGCCAGTTTTGCTATGCGGTTGTATGATTTTGAGATTATTTCCGGACTAACCCCTTCAGGGTCTCCAAGTGTTATAATAATGCGCTTATTAGTCATATATGATAATTATGGTTATGCGTGCTTTTCTAGTCTGATCGAAACTTCTATTATTCAGCTGTGAAACCTGCAGGAAAATCACAGTTTGAATATACGTTTTGTGTGTCATCGTGATCTTCGATTGTGCTGAGTAAATTGACTATTTTTTTTGCTATTGTTTCATCAACTTTTACAAAGTTATCTGGGATAAGAGTAATTTCGGCTGAGAGAATCTTGTATTTTTTTAGTGCTTGCTGTATCGGCTGAAATTTGTTGACGGGGCAGATAATTTCAAAACCATCATCAGATTCTGATATATCCTCTACTTCATGTTCTATAACTTCATCAAAAAGCTGCTGTTCAGTTACTCCGCTCTTTTCTATTCTTATTGTTCCTTTTCTCTTGAACTGATAGGAAACTGCTCCTGCACCAGCCAGGTTGCCGTTATTTCTTTCGAAAAGAATCCTCATTTCATTGCTTGTTCTGTTTCTGTTATCTGTAAGGGCTTCAACAAGGATAGCAACGCCATTTGGGCCATAACCTTCATATGTTACAGATTCAAATTTTGTTCCTTCAAGTAGTCCTGCCCCTTTTTTGATTGCTCTTTCGATATTATCTTTTGGCATTTCACTGCCTTTTGCTTTTTCAATAATTTCCCTGAGTCTTGGATTATGATCAATATCTGGGCCACCTTCTCTGGCAGCAACCTCAAGGAGTCTCCCTAACTTTGAGAAAACCTTACCTTTTTTCGCATCCTGTGCGGTTTTTTTATGTTTAATAGTTGCCCAATGTGAATGACCAGACATACAATCCTCCTTAAAACCATATATACTCTAACTCGTAAATATGGATTTTTCAAGGTATTATAAGGTCAAATCGGTTTATTTAGGTCTGTTTTCAATATATGAGGCTTGATTAATCAGGTATGAGTTGGGCGAATATATCCCAGTTGCCTCCTATCATTGGGGGTGTGTCTGGCGTTTCGTGATTTCTCGCATCTTGCCAAACTGCTGTTAATCCTACACTTTCTTTAATTACAAAATCGAATTTTCCTGGAATTCCTTGATAATGAGGAAACCCTTGAAAGCTTCCCGGGATGTTTGTTATTACAGCTCCGTTTAAACCCCAAAAGTGTCCTCCAAGAACAAAAGTTTTTTGCGCATAGATATCCCAGTCTGTTCCGTTTCTCGCATCCAGCCAAACAGTATAGACAACCCCTGGAGTGCTGCTCTTTTTGATCTTTACATTTTGTTGAACTCCCGGTGCTGTGCATACTGGTATTCCTAACGGTGTTAAATAATAAAAAGCACCGCCGGTATTGTTATAAAGTATGCTTGTAAGAAATATGTTGCTGAGGGTTCCAAATATATTTCTGTCATCGACAAAGGCGATGACCGGTATTGAAAATGGGCCTGCTTCGAAGCATGTGATTGATGGTTGATTTTGATTTGCAAATAGGGTGGAGGTTTCAGTCAGTATATTTATTCCTTCTCCTGGGAGAAGATCTTGCTCATTGTTGTTCACCCCCTGAAGCATTACTGATAAGTTGCCGTTTTCTTCGGATTCCCATGTTATCCAACAATTGTTGAAGGAGTCGATTGTTGCTGATAGTTGGGAAGGATATACGACATCGCAATCAGCGACAAAGTGTCCATCGCTGTGGAATTCTAATTGACCAATTGAAGAAATTTTTTGATCCCACACTTCCCACCACTCGTCGCTTGGTGTCGATAAATCAGGATTCAGCCAAAGAAATGGTATACGTAAGCCTCCATCGTTTGTCGGAAGCGTTACTTGTGCCCTTTGTTCATCCGGAAGCCAGGATATTCTCAACCCATTTATAATTCCGGCTCCGTTACCTGTTACAGTCCATTGGATTGTTCCGCTGCTGCTGACCTTCTGCGCGAATAATCTTGTAATAGGTTGTCCATTTTCTATTACATCTTCTCTCCATGATATTCCGAACATGTTGTCACTTGTTTTAATCATTTGCAGGCGTTGCTTTGTAAAAATATTGTTGCATATGGCAACTGGTGAAAGAATTTGTGCTCCATCAGAGTTTATACCGGTAAATTTTATATTTCCTGCTCCATTGCCATTTTCCTGGTCCACGTAGGCGATATAGATGTTTCCATTCATGCCTAGCCCAACCTGTGGAGAACCAGCACTATAAACAAATTGTACCACCGGGATTCCATTTGTAGCCCATAAATTGTTTCCATTAATATCCAGCTTTTGTGCGTATATTCCAGTTATGAATTGATTAGTTGGCTGTTGCCCCCACCAAACAATATAGTAATATGTCTCTCCGCCTTCTTCACTGCACAGGATGGCCGGGTCAAGCTGGGATCCGATTTCAATTGAAATAGAAGTGTTCGAATCAGGATTATTCCAGGCATTAACTGCTAGTATGATTATTAGTAACGAAAATCGCATTACTCGTTCTTTCATATCTCATATACACCATTTCTTACAGATTCTTTAATAAACTTGAAATTTTGGCTGTAAACAATTAGATTATATTGTGTTTACTGTCGAGAAGCTTCGAGAGTATATATCCAGCAGTCCAACTTTAAACAAGGATGATAAGCAGGTTTTAAATGGGCTGGTACTTCAGTACTCTCACAATGAAATATTTGATCTTATTAACAGAGTGGATGAGGTTAAGTATAAAATCTATCTTCTTGCCTTCTGCGTAGATCTTAGTCTTGAAAAGTATAGATGTGAAGAATACATCGCCCGTGGATCTGTTTCCCATGTTTTTAAGTGCCGTAATCTTGCCTTGGATAAGCTCTTTTCAATAAAAGTTATTTTTAATTGGGAACAGGATGAGCTTTTTGTGAATGGATTGCTTAGCGAAGCTAGAACTCTCGCCAAGCTTGATCATAAAAACATTATTCAGGCATTCGATTGCGGAAGGTGCGAGAAATTCAGTTATATGATTATGGAATATGTAGATGGACAGAATGTTATCAACTTGCTTAGAGAAAAAGGCAGGGTTTCTCAGGATGAGACTGTCAATATAGCGCTTCAAATGGCAGATGCATTAAATTGCGCTCATAGAGCTGGATTAATTCATCAGGATGTTAAACCTTCAAACTTTCTTGTCGGTAAAGACGGGATAGTAAGGCTATGCGATATGGGTCTTACAAAGGAAGTTATACAACTCAAGAGGAGATCAAGCCGAATAGTTGGGACGTTATATTATTTGTCTCCCGAACAGATAAACGGAAACCAGGTAGATGAAAGATCAGATATATACTCATTCGGAGCCAGTTTATACCATATGCTGGTCGGCAGACCTCCTTTTCTGGCTGATAGCGTGACATCTCTTTTTAGAAAGCATTTACAGGTTGATCCTGTGCAGTTAATTGTTGTGGATAATAAACTCAACAGAAGGCTATGCAGATTGGTAGAAAAATGCCTTCAGAAGGATCCCAGGCTGAGATTTCAGAACTTTCAGAAGATATGTAATGAGCTTTCTGATATAAAACAGCAACTTAAAGACCCATTTGACATTATCCCTAAAGATAATAAATAATATAAA
>JACQRL010000012.1 GCA_016206485.1 Planctomycetota bacterium
GCTTATCTGAACGAGTGTTTTTTCACCCTTGATATACTCTCCTACCACCTTTCTTTTAAACTCAAAATCATACCTTTTGATTTGCTTTCTCATTTTTAACCCCCTTTAATCTAATTCTACCCACTTTTTCAATTTCTCCTAAATATGTGGTCCTATTAGAGGGGGATAACTCATAGGGGTAATTCCAATTTCGAAATTAGCACTTTAAAATTCGAATTGGAATGGGCGCGGAGAGAGTTGAACTCCCACGGGTTACCCCATAAGATCCTAAATCTTACGCGTCTGCCAGTTCCGCCACGCGCCCAGCTCTATGAACAGATACGCATACCGTACATAGAGCGGGACGTGCCCCGCAACAATAACTTTAAATCTTAAAATTAAAACTTTAAAATTAAAGAGGCAGAACGTGCCACAAAATCGGAAACTTTTCTCATAATCCATATAGATAGCCGATCAGCACAGATATAATGAAAAAAAATGCCGCCAACAACAAACACGTGAATTTTGATGAAACAAAACTAACACTGCTTTTGGAAATATGCCTGAGAAGTTCCGCTCTGTTGAGCACAGATCCGCCGGTTGAAGAGGCAATATTCTGGAGCACCTTTCGATTAATCGAAACCACATTAGACTCAGGAGGATACAACAGCTTCATTAAACCGCTGGCAGAACCAAAATTAAAGTGCAGATTTTTGTCCGCAATAAATGGCAATCTCGCCGTAAAACTATTAAAACCCACTCTCGAAAATAACAGTTCTTTTTCAAGCTCAGGACAGTAAGCCTTTAGCTCCGAAATTTCTTCAGGAATAGCAGAAGAAAACCAGGCAGTCAGTTTCATCCCATTCCGGGAGTCAATCTCATAATCCACCTCAACTTGCTCTTTACTTCTGGAAAGTGACATCTCTACCAAACTTCTAACCAATCTTTCCAGACTGCCGTCGAAAACACTCCAATCCTTCAATACAGAAAAAGCGCACGCGATAACTATTCCGGATCCATAATACCCCTGAATAATAAGTGGAACAGTTCCTAGTTTTGAAAGCAGTGTTCCGCTTTCCTTTAAGGAGACTCTGTTAATAAATTTTAAATCCGGAACAGCAGCACTTCTAACAAGCTCAGCAGAATAATGCTCAACCTTATGACCATTCTCTATAATTAATGGAGATGCATCGACAACTTTTTTATTCTCATTTATTGTTATATTCCTTAATGACTTAATTTTTTCATAGGCGCTTTCTTTCTCACCCAGATTAAACAACGTGATGTCAGCAGGAATTTTTTGCAAAGCCCCGCACATTTCATCAACATTCTCACTCGTCTCCAAATCAGTAATCAGCACAACTTCTTTTAATGCAAGTTCAGAAGTGCTGTACAGCTTCAAGAGCATTTCTACCGCTGCCTGCAGGTCAGTTGCGCCCCTTGGTTCAAAATCCAATCTGTTCATATCTAATCGCTTAAATGTTGCTTCTTTTTCTATAAGATGAGGTTTGTCATCAAACAAAATCACTGTAGCTTTCGAACTATCCGTCGAAAATCCTTTAAGTTTTGCAACAATTGAAAGAGCAGTTTCCTTCTTCACCGTGCCCTGTCTACTCACCTTCATACTTCCAGATTTATCAATAAGAAACACATAGTCTTTGTCATGTTCAGGAGCAGACTTGCACGGCAAAACTCTTTCAAAATCAGAATCCAAATATCCTCCATCGTAATACGCCTCAGGACCTCCGAACAAAACAAGCGCTGTCCCGGATTCATAAATATTTTCCATAAGACTTCTGATTTTATCAGGAGAAATATCTTTAAGAGAAAAGTTGTTCATTATTACAAGATCATACGCTTTCGACAGTCTGATTTCCTCGCTTGAAACAATATCAGGATATAACGAATTTAAAAACTTAATACTGCCGGCATCTTTTGTAAGAAATAATATTTTCGGTTTATTAATCACTCCTGTATATAAATAAACAAATCTATTATTATGAGGAAATTTATCGCTGAACTTAAGCGGCTCCACAGTAATTGTATATTTCTTAGACAGCGGCAATTCTATAACCTCATATGAGATCCCCTTTTTAATCTGCATTTGAAATATGCTTTGCTTCATCTCATCATTAATACAACTTATGATAGTCTCAGTATCAGCATCTGACCACAGTTGAAGAGTAAGTTTTATTTTTTCTCCTGTTACTGAAGCGGTATAGTCTGATACTTTCAAATCATGGATTTTTTCATCTGTAATCAGATATGTATATACAGTCGCATCTGAGTGCTTTATCTGATTGAGGATAGAATCAGATTCAACAAGAAAGTTCCCATCACTTATCAGAATCAGTTCTAACTTATCAGTTTTCACAGATGAGCATGCATTCAACGCAGAAGACAAATTTGTAGCCTCAGTATCAAGCTTCAGTATCTTTTGATAATTATCATAATTTTCAAGCTCATCACGTGAAAACAGAACAAAACCGCTCGAAAATGCCACCATTGCAGGAGAATATGACTGATCATTTCTTATAATCGCTATCAGGTCAGGAATTTTGCCTTCAATATATGGCCTGAAACTGCCCGACATATCAATCAGATAGTATCTTTTTGTTGAAGTTTTGGATGGAAAAATCTTTAACTCGAACAAGGCAATTAGTAAAGTTATAAAGGATAGAGACATAAATAGAAGGGAGGGGAATCTTGAAGTCTTTAAAACAGGCATTTTTATCATTCAGCAGCTATATTACTATTCAAAACATTTTATTCGACAAATCCGATATTGATATATGAGCGACCATTTTAATAAATCACTTTTTATATCAATAGCAATTCATGCACTAATTTTCATACAGATACCGCTTATATCTATGGTCAAGACGGATAATAGCCAGCTTTCAGATCTGACAGAAAAAGATATAGATTTCCTTCTTTCACATTTGCTCCCATATAGTCCTCCCACAGAAACATCCCAAAACGATCAGGTAGGAAGCGGAAGACACCTTACGAAGCAGGAAAAAATTACCAGATATGGTTATGATGTGCTGAGACCCCGGATATACAACAATCTTAAAACCAGACTTAATGAAGTAAAAGGTTCTGATGACGTCCTGATCACAATAGTAATAAACAAAGATGGATCGCTAGACAAAATGGCATTTGTAAAAAACAGCGAAGATGAAAATAAGGATGAAATATTTCTGGATGCGATCAGAAAATCAGCCCCGTTTCCATCGCTTGAAGAAATTATAGACATGGAATCTGTTGTATTTACGTGCAGATTTAAACTTTCAGAAGTCGGGCAATAACCCATACCATTTTGAATTTTTAATTTCAAGAAATCTGATAAGTCTGTAAATACCAGAGTTGATTATTTACTATGCAAAAAAAACCATCAATCAAAACAGCATTATGCTTTTATCTCCTGAGGTTCGATCATTAGCTGTAATGATTCGCGTCTGATGATTTTTTTTAAGTGCAGCAATCCTCTCATGGCATAAACCTTGACTGAGTTGATTGGAATGCCAAGCTGCTCAGAAATTTCTTTGAATGTCATGCCATTTCGAAATCTCAAAATAAGTATAGACTTCTGAATATAAGAAATCCTATCAAGCGCAGAATATAGCATCTCACGAAACAACACATCTTTATCGAAATAAAACGGTCTCTCCTTAAATGACAATTTATTCATCAGGGAAATATTTCTCTTGTATCTGCGCAAGTTATCAATTGCTGCATTTCTTGCTATAGTGAAAGCAAGTCTGCCAACAACAGGTTCTGGATTTTTTATATATTGTTTTTCAATCAATCGCGCAAATGTAGTCTGAACCATATCTTCAATATCCTGCTCATTACGCAGAAATTTTTTTAAATACGATGAAAGTTTGAATTTAAGTTCATCATATTTCTTGTCTGTCAAAAGATCACTACCAAAATCAATCGCTATCATAACATATAATAAGCAACGACTGTGCCATGGACAAAACTGCGGAATTTTCGAGTTTTAGACGCTCTGCCAATCCGGTGATTTAAAGGGTCTTTAAACTATTTAAAGATCCTTTAAATCAATTTTATACACTGAAACAAGTATACAGGATTCAGAAATCAGGATTCAGGAGTGAGTTTGTTTTCGGCAATTGTGGAGGATGAGATCATGAAGCCTCACTTAGAAATCACATCAAATGTAAGAAATCTCCACAAAGCGATTACTACAAAGGCAAATATCACACCTGAGCTGATCAGAAATCCTTTGTGAAGAAAGTTAAGCATGTACAAAACCACCGAAAGGACAGTCGCATTGTAGATCAAGTAAAGCTGTTTCTGCTTATCGGGCGGGAGTTTGAAGAGGCGCTTTTCTGTCATTGCCTTTAAAAATATCTGAAATACCTTAGCAGAAATTATGATAAGAATCACGGAGATAATCTGGAATTCCGACTTCAGAATCCAGAAATGTATGGAAAAACCAGAAATCAAAAGCACGAGCGATAATAAAAAGCTGAGTTTTTCCTTATATCCAAATACAGAATTCCCCGCTGGAGCAGAATGTCCTCGCTTATGCCCCTCAGACATAAATAAAAGATTTGAAATCGCCATAACGGCAAGGATCGCAAAAAGTAAAAATTTAGATGACGCGTCTGCTTTTCCAAAGGCTATGATCAATGATGTCGCAAGTAC
>JACQRL010000228.1 GCA_016206485.1 Planctomycetota bacterium
GTTGGACTGCAAGATTTGCACATTTTGTTAAGCAATCTTAAAACCAGTTCTTGTGATTTGATGATACATCGGCTCTGAGGGATTGAAATCTTTTGACGTAAATGGTAATGGTTCAATACTGTTGATAGAGGAAGCGAGATTATGAGTATGAAGGAGTATGCGGAAAAAAGATGAATAGCATAGCAGTTTATTCATCAAGTATTCCCCCCAATTTGCGTATTATTACGGGACGCATTTGTTTGAGAATAGAGAGTTTCATTTTTTAGTATCAACTTAAGGACGTTTTCCTTGTTGAAAACATTCATATCTGAAGGATTCTCTAAAAAGTTCTTTACATCTTGCTCTACTTTTTTCCAATTAGCCCCTTTCACAACTTCATAAAGGAAATCCCTCCAGTTATTTTCTGTTGGCATCTCTTTCTTCCAGCCTGTTTGTTTAAGTCCATTTTGAAGCAATGTCATATTGGGTGTCAAATCCCTCCATTTTGATAGATACCATCCGATGTCAAAAAAATCCCGCCCTTTTGTATAACCCCTGCACAATAAAGCATTCAATTTGCCGGTGAAGAGAGAAGAGATATCATAAGATAAAAAAGAGATTGGGAAATATTTGTTTACAACATCTGTCTTGAGAATAGCGCCTTCAGGTGGATTTGTATCAATCTCAATCTTGATAGAAAACTTCTGGTCTTTAAGCGGGGAAATTCCTGTTTCATACATCAATCCACCAAATTTAAAGAAGGCATGCTGGACAGTCTTTTTTTCATTGTATGATACAGAGATGTCGTATCCTGCCAGAATTAACTCATTTCTCAGCTTTTTCACGAGTTCAACAAATTTATATCCATCTTTCTTAACTATGGAAAAATCTAAATCCTCTGAGAAACGCGGAAGATTATAAAGAAACCTTAAAGCTGTTCCGCCCAAGAAAGCAGTTGTACGGAAGACCCCTTCATTATGCATAACTTTCAGAACGTATGCTTGAAGATATTCTCGCATAATATTTAATTTTGCATTGAGACCTGTTTGTTGGGATACTAATTCCAATACATAATCCTTCATAATGTCTTTTCTTCTCCTTTATATAATACGATGTATCCTTTGATTGTCTCGGAAGCATGCAGAATACCAGGGCTTTTGAATCTTCCGGCATACTCAAGTAATTTTTTTAGATTAATCTTCTCTACATTCTGAAGCCTCATTTCTCTTAAGTAGTCTAACGTAATTTTTAGATTATTTAGATATACTAAATCTAATAATGCCTTCTCAGGTGAGGCAATAAAACCTGTCTGTTTATTCACAGTAATAGATTCATATCCCCAGAAAAGAGAATTTTTAATATGCCGATAATCAAATACACCTGCTTCGGAAATAAATCTGCCCTGTCTTTTTGTAGTAACAGAGGTGTAGACTGATACAGCCTCGGGAATTAGTCCATGGTACTCCAGTGCCTTCTCTAAACTAATATATGAAGGGGTCTTCAGAATAGATGCTAAATAGGGTTCATAGGCATTTACTTTACGATATGGCTCGGTTAATAAGTAAATACCTCTTTTTACCTGAATGAGTTTACCTGCTCTCTGCCATCGGCTGAGTTGAACTCTAATAGGTTCGATATTAGATACTCCGGTAAGCAAAATCTCAGTAGTAATTACAGGTAGATTTCGGACAGCATTTAGGAATTCTTCCCATTTCATAGCAATATCTTAACATATCTGATAAGATAATGCAAGAAGAATTTGCAATTTTCAAGTGAAATACACTTTTTTCAAGAAACCGTGTTTCGCACGGGACTTGGACAGGGGGGGTACTTTACTATATCTCAAAAAACTGTAAAACTCCTTGCCAACCGGGAATTTTGGCAAAGCAAATTGTTTTAAGAAATGAATTGAACTGAGTTAAGAAGTATGTTATAATTTACACTTGGGTTAGGATAAAATATATGAGGAATATAGATAGGGATTTTGTTAGGCAGTTGAGCAGGCGGCATACTGAGTCTCACAGGGATAAGAAGGCAAGACCTGATAAGGATGAGGTGCTGATTGATAATGGGTGGGAGATTATAGTCCCTAAGGGGAGTGACATAGTTATTAGGACAGCGGTGAAGGATTTTGTTAGGTATCTTAAGGTGTGTATGGGGGTTGATGTAGGTATAAGATATGTTAAAGTAATGGAGAAAGAGAGATTCAGAAAAGAACAGGTTATCATACTTAGAAGGAAGGAAGA
>JACQRL010000229.1 GCA_016206485.1 Planctomycetota bacterium
CGTGATAATTGAAAGCAATGATCCTGAAGGACCGTTCGGAGCCAAGGGAATCGGCGAGCCACCGATAGTACCGACTGCTGCCGCAGTAGCAAACGCAATCTATAATGCTACCGGGATAAGAATGTTTGAACTTCCCATGACCCCGGAACGCGTTCTGAAGGCGATTATTGAGCAAGGGACTCCAAACAACTGAAAGACTGTTAGCAATCAGAAGACAGAAATCAGAAGTCAGGAATCAGGAACAGGCGTAGAAACCGCTGCAAATGGCTCTTATTACTAGATTAAATACACCAAAACCAGCGATTGTAATCTGACAAAACATTTAACAAAAGTTTAAAGGGATTGTAAAAGATGGTGTATACAGAATAGGTGAAAATTTATCTAATCTGTTCAAGAAATGGAGGGACCATGAAAAAGATTAATGATTCAGTAATGTTTTCGTTCTTTTTATCTTTCGTGTTTATTGCTTCAGTAGAAGTTAATGGACAGGATACTCGAGTTATCGTGAAAGGAAGCGGCGGAGCTGGACAAATCAGCAATGCTGTAAATCATGCAGGGGGAACTGTCAACAAAGTTCTTGGAACAAATACCGTTGTCGCAACTATTGATGCCAAATCAATTCAAAGCCTTACGAGAGAAATTAATATTTCTGAAGTTGTTATCGATCCGGTCGCTCGAAAGAGCGTTCCAAAACAAAATAAAAGCAGGGTCTCAGCTAGCCCTCTTCAAGTGCAACCAGCGCAATCTTTTCCATGGGGAGTCAACAGAATAGATGCTGAGTATGCATGGTTTGCATGGTTTTATACTCCATGGCTTACAGGCACAGGCGTTAAGATTGGAGTTATCGATACCGGTATTGACGCAAATCATCCTGACTTCAAAAAGAATGGAGTCAGTAATGTCATACTCGGGCCAAGCTATGTTGGAACACCAACCGCGCAGGATGATGAAGGTCACGGCACGCACGTGGCAGGAACTGCTGCAGCAAGAGGCGACAACAATGGAGATGGAATTCTTTCCATTGGTGGACCCGATATAGGAACCGTTGGTGTCGCGCCCGATGCCACTCTGGTTGCAGTAAAGGTTTTAGATTTTAACGGCAGCGGATGGCTGTCTGACGCTCTTGATGCAATGGTCTGGGCATCAAACCCGGCACTAGGTAATTGCAAAGTATTAAATCTTTCACTTACTTCTGTGACATCTAATCCGAGCACAATATCGCTTGTAAATAGTTATGTTAATACTGCGACCAACAACGGAGCAGTCGTCGTCTGCGCAGCAGGAAATTCCAACAGCGGTACTCCTGAATGGCCGGCAGGCGCTACCAATGCAGTTTCAGTCGCAGCAATCGACTCAGCTAATAACAGAGCATGGTTCAGTAATTACGGAAGTACGGTAGATATCGCTGCGCCAGGCGTAAGTATTTACTCTACATATTTGGGAAGCACATATGCAACATTAAACGGAACATCCATGGCATCTCCGCATGTAGCGGGAACCTGCGCGCTTATTTATTACATTATGCAATTGGTTTATCAGTCTTCAGGAGCAGCAATTTATAACCCGACACCCGCCAATATTAAAAACCGCCTTTACATAACTGCAGATCCCCTGACAAGCCCTCTTCCAATAGGAGGAAGGTTGGATGCAGAAGAGGCAGCTACAGGCGGACAAATCGGGAATAATTAACAGATTAATACAGATTTTTTAGGCGCATGAGAATATCAACCTTGAAGAATTTTTTTAGAAATCCATTAATCATGCTTGCTGTCCTAATCTGTATTGCTGCAATCTTCGCAGTATTAACAAAAAATCATTCCTTAAACTGGATGCCATCCTCGAAAGATTCGACATCAAACCAAACTATCAGGACAAAAAACAATCACAATTCCGGACTATCTGCCGCAAAAACTTACTCTAAATTATCAACAACACAATCAGAGCTTATTAACCACTACAGACTGCAAATCGGATCTGCAGATAGCAAACAGTTGGCAAAGACTGCATCAACTATACGCAAGTCTGCAAGACAAGACAAAAACTTTCTTGATTCATTGTGCGCAATTCTCATAGATGAAAATGAAGATACACCCACGAGGCAAGCAGTAGCAATTATCATTGGCTCAATTGATGATCCGGATGTAACAGAGGTTCTGCAAAATACTTTGAAAAACACAGACAACGATCTGCTTAAATCTTATCTGATACTTGCACTCGGTGAATCAAAGAATGCCCAGCACGTAGATGAAAGGTTCGAACAAACCACTCCTGATTACTACAAAACGGATCTCGGTCTGTCAGTTACTATACTGGGAGAAGTAGCTACTACTGAAATAAGCCAATCAATAATAGAACATATTTCAGCTCAGTCATGGGAGATTAGAGAATCAGTATACCTGACACTCGGGAAATCACTTGATGCCGGAATTATAAGAAGTTCATTTCTTTCATCTTTAAGCACTGAAAGTGTCGTCCGGCCTAAGGGATATTTGGCAGGGTTTCTTTCTTCGTGGGCAGCTGTACAGAGTAGAGACTCCGCCGATAGAAGACAGATTTTTTCTGCGCTGTTTGAACACTCCAAAGAATCTGGCAATGGATCGATAAGATTTATCGTAAAGGATGGATTTCAACGGATGAACATGACAGATGACGAATTAAATCGTATCGTGAACTTGATAACAGATCAGGATCCTAACATAAGAATGTGGGCGCTTTCAGTTGTTCAGTCTCACTATGAAGATTTTTTGCAGGAACGTTTGCAGAATATTATAGATCTTATAAGAAAAACAGCTTCGGAAGATCCTGATATCAAGGTAAGAGAGTATGCAACTCGGGCGCTCGGTCCATTAAAAAAAGATAATCTTGTTTTTTTCCTCTTGGATAGTTCGCTGAAGGATCCACATTGGAACATCAGGGTCGCAGCTTGTGATGCGCTCACTTATTATGCCGATCTGGTCGCTGTAAGAGAGCGGCTGGAAAGCGTATCGAAACATGACCAGGACGAAAACGTCCGAAACGCCGCGACAGAAACCCTTCAAATCAGCGCCAATTGAATAACTGCAAGACTGCCTGACTATCAGACTCTGTAGACTTATCTGACTTTTTAGACTGTATTGACTTGTCAGACCCGTTAGATTGAATAGACTGTTTGACCGTTAAGACTGTTTAGATTCGCCAGACTGATTAGCGTACTTTTCAAGCTCTTCAGAAAGCACATCAAGCTGTATTTCAGCCTTCTTGAACAGATCTCTGGTTAATTTGGCGCCATGATATTGCTTCTCACATACTACTCTTTTAATACCTGCATTTACAATCATTTTGGCGCAGACGTAGCAGGGCTCCATCTTGCAATAAACAGTCGCTCCATTTATTGCGATCCCATATCGCGCGGCCTGAACTATCGCATTTTGTTCGGCGTGAGTAGTGCGTATACAATGTTTTGAAGTAGTGCCGTCGGTGTTGATAACGGAGTGCATCTGATGCCCTACTTCATCGCAATGAGCAACTCCAATCGGTGAACCTACATATCCGGTCGTAAGAATTCTTTTGTCTTTAACAATTATGCAGCCGCTTCTTCCTCTGTCGCAGGTTGCGCGCGAAGCCACTTCACGCGAAACACCAATGAAATACTGATCCCAGCTCGGCCTGTGACTAAATTCGTGTTGCCATTTATCAATAACAGAATCCAATTTTTTGTGAAGGTCCATAACAGTAGAATCATTCAGAATCTTTACCTTAGCCATTTTTATTACCTTATGAATCTGCTGTTCTAAAGGGTTACTGCTTTTCTCTTGTTCCTCTTTCGCGAGCATCTGTTTTAAGGTTGTCGGATCATTTTCGCGTTTTCTCTTGAGCAGTCGTTTAAATCTCATCTGCGCAGATGATTGTATTTCGATCAGCAAAAAGGTGCCGGTTTTTTTGAGGGCTTCAACCTCAGCAGGACTTCTAATAGAGGAAACAACAAAGTTTTTTCCGGGCTCAATCTGTCTGATTGCCATATCAGCAAGAACTCCTGGTCCGAGCAGTCGTCTCAGATCATTTGCGAACTGTATGAGATTATCTCTTGTGATCTCAATCTTTCTTTTCTTCATTTCTTCTCTTAGCAGATCGGAAAGAGAAATATGTGTGAATCCTTTTGTAACAAAATATTCTGCGGCAGTGTCTTTACCGGAACAATAAAGCCCTGTAAGTCCAATAATCATAAGCTCATACTATAAAAACCGGGTTTTAAAAATCACAAAGAAATTCACTAATGCAGTCCAACAAGTCTAAACGGTCTCAACAGTCCAAACTCAATTTACACTTTTAAATTTACCGTATTCCTTTGACTGTTTACGATAGATATTCCCTATGCCACGGTTTGCTCATTATCTGATCTTTGATTCTTTTTCGTATCGATGTGTCATCATCTATATTTGGCAACTGAGTTATAAAATTCATGATTGATTGAAGACGTTCAGATACGCTGTCGATACAGAGACTTAGCTTTCGCTGCTCTTCAGGAGTATGGGCATTCTGCAATGACTGTGTATGTTTTGTAAGCTCTACCAAAAGCGCATTCACATCAGGAGTAAACAGGCATAAAAAGCTGTTTTTAAACAGATTGAATTCTTCAACTTGTTTCTGTATTGTACCCAGTTCATCCTGTATTTTTTTTAGTTTAGTTACCTGCTTTCTGGCAAAAATTTTGGCTACAAATCCCGCAATAAGCGCTACTATAAGGAGCAATACCGACACAATACCCATATCCATCATCTGCATGTTAATTCTAAGAACGTATAGTATCCATTTCAATACATCCAAAAATTCATGTTTTGAGCGGAAGTTAAAGCAAATATTATCTAAACACTCTTTAGGAAGTGCCAGTAGCAATACAGAAAAATAACAATCATTTCAATCCACCCATCTCAGATCGTGTTATATATGAATATGAAAGTCATGCATAGAATGTTAAAAACTGCTCTCTCAGCTATAATAACAGTTCAGCTCCTTGGAGGTTGGCAGGTTGTACCTAAACATCCGAACCCAAAGAATCTTCATGTACCAGCTGCATATCCAACAATACAGTCTGCAGTGGATGCCTCCAAAGATGGAGATACCATAATAATAGCTCCCGGTACTTATACCGGCCCCGGTAACAGAGATATAGTAATAGACAGTAAATCGATTACAGTGACATCATCTGCCGGTCCTTATCAAACAATAATTGATATTCAAGGGTCAGCACAAAACATGCATTGGGGATTCTCGATTAAATCTACGCTGTTAACAGCCGTTAACCCAACAACAGTTACGATCAATGGTTTAACGATTCAAAACGGATATTTCTATGGTGGTGTGGCAATAAATACACGATCCGTACATAACGTTGCAGTTATTGGAAATATAATTAAGAATAATATCGCACTATGGGGTGGTGGAGCAGTGCATATTCTCAATTCAGATTGCAACATCTCATACAACTTATTTCAAAGCAATTCATCTGATTTAACAGCAGGATATGGCGATGGAGGAGGGGCTATTCTAATCAGAAACTTTTTTTCCTTGAAAAATCTTAATATTATAATCAAAAGCAATTTTCTGATTGGCAATACTTCATATTTTGGTGGTGGTATCTATATTAATAGTAGTTACTCAGGTGGCATATCCGGAGCTATCGAACAGAATTTCATCTATCAAAACCAAGCAGTGAAAAGCGTTCCCTTTCTCAATCAGGGAAATGGAGGCGGCTTACATGTATCTACCTTCGCATCAGTTGGTTTGTATTTACTGATAAGAAATAATATCATTTCAGGAAATATTGCCCAGAACAATGGAGGAGGAATGTACTTTGATATAAGTTCAGAAGAAATTGATATTAATATAGTCAACAACACCATCACAAAAAACAATGCTTATGTATCTGGAGGCGGAATTTACAACGAAATCCCACTCATACAGCCACTAGGTATTATTTATAATATGATGGTCGCTAATTCAATAATATGGGGAAACTGTATAGGAGGAGATTGCACCAGTCAAATTCCCGGCGCAGAGATGCAAGATCTGACCGGGACTCTTCTCTGGGCTATGTTCTCAGACATCAGATTCGGATGGCCAGGTCCATTCAATATAAACTCAGATCCGCTATTAACACCGGACTTTCAGTTGTCATCATTTTCTCCCTGTATTGATTCTGCAGGCAGCACTTTCTACCCAGAAACGGACTTCCTTGGAAAACCTAGATACGATGATAAAAATGTTACAAATACAGGCTGCTGCAACCCTCCATATGTGGATATGGGTGCAATTGAGAGGCAAACTGATTCGTAACATATAAATGGACAGGAGCAATATCAATCAATACCTGAATCCTAGAAAATTCCAATAGCCCAGAAACAATATGAAATCAATAATATTTACTGTGATGACAGAATACTGCAAATCCCATTAAATCTGGATTATAGACACTCTGTCTGAAATCTGGACATATCTTGAAAAACTGCGCGCTGTTGAATAAATGCCTGCATTTAGTCATTTGAATCAGCTGTCCTGCAACTGCCGCTAGCACATCTTTTGCCTTAGTAGGGTTATGTCATTTAAGGAGGCAAAAATGAGAAAAATAAAGATTTTGGCGGTTATTTCTTTGATCCCTTTGCTCGGGACAATCGGTTTTGGAATCTCTAAAGACAGCGTTAATAGAGATGTAGAATACTGTCGTATTGGAGATCTGATCACGATAAATATTGGCGGAAATTTCGTCACACTACCTTTGGTTAATTTTAGAGGATATGCTAACGGACAACTTCTTGAAAGGGGAATGGCTAATGGAAGCATTCTTAGTAGGGAAGTAGCAAACGGCCAAATTTATAGAGAAAATGTACCTATACAAAATATTCTCAGCAGAGGTGAGATGAACGGGCAAATACTCAGCAGAGGGATTGCTAACGCAGACATCCTATCAAGAGGAGAAGCAAATGGAGCTATTCTAAGCAGAATTATTGTACTATCCGGAATTGGTCTTCCAATCCCAGAAGATGGCGCCAGAACTTACCTTGACATACTTTATGGAATCGAACTTCCTATTAATAACGATGGCCTTTGATGAAATTTGATCCGGCGGCAGATGTAATTTCTCTGCCGCTATATTACAGCCTAAATTGTTCTTATTGAATCAGCTCTTTTGCGGAGGTTCTACAAGAGTTCCCATAAACAGAATTGCGCCGGTTTTGTTATCTACTATTGCATAGAAAAACGGATGGTCGGCGGTAAAATCAAACTCGCGTGATATCCCCTTAGCTGCAAACTCGACAACTGTTGCAGCGGCGGCTTCAGTGCCCTCTTCATTCACATCAACAAATGACTGATGAATTACTCTGCTTATATAGATACCTGCAGAAGGATCAAAGAGTCTGCTGAAATCAGCTTGTGAATCACGAAATGCAGACTTCATTCCCAGCGCTTCAAGTGTATCATTCAACAACTTCTTGTACTCTAACCTGAACACAGGGATACGAATTGACCCATCCATATTTTTAAAAGACGCTATGAATCCGTTCCAATTTTCAGTCGTCAATTGTTCGGAAAATTTCTTTAACCCATCCTTTTCATTCGGAAGAAATATATACATAGATGCGCTTTTGTCCCTACCGTATGGGATGCTCACCGCCTGAAACTCATTATTTTCGAGGTATTTATACGTTCCCTTCTGATACATGAATGGATGGTTAACTTTTTTATCCTGTGCTATAAAAAAGTCTTTCTCTGCCGTCAGCTCCTTATCGAAAGTAGTTGCCCATGTTCCTTTAAAATAGATTGCGTTAATGAGATATGCGACCACTGAAGGATCGATCGGGTCATTAATAACATCTTTAATTTTTTTGTTGGTTTTTTCTTCTATCCATCCGTTGATAGTTTTTGCCGCGTCTTTTGACTGGAAATTTATTGCTTTCGCCTCCGCTGAGTAATATTTAGCCGCGATATCATAGAACTCTGACCTGATTTTAAGATCTTTAATAGGCCCATTAGTATTTAACCACACAGAGTTTGCGATACTGAGCTTTACATGTTTATGCGAGTTGAGAGTTTCCAGCATCGATTTATTAAGCTCGTTCAATTCATTTACATCCAGATCATCAACATTTAAAACTTTAGCCATTTCTTTCTTAGTTGTTGAATCTGATCCATTGTATGCAAGCTGAAGCGCGATTGAGATACTCAGCGGTGAAATAAAAAGATTTTTACCTGCTTCCTCTTTAAAAAGCTTTGAAAATAAATTAAATGCAAATTTAGTGTTTTTCCCTGTTAGTACTTTTTGATCAGTTTTTGAGATCTCCTTATCACCCAGAAAACAAAAACCCAGCACAAAAACAGAAATGCTAAGAAATACCTTCATTTAGACCTCCATATAAAATTACTATATCTATAATGCTAAAGACGTCTCAGAAAGCATAATCAGCAAAAGATCTGTCGCAAAGTCGCTATGCTCAGCTCCACACCTCATATTCCAAATTCTATATTGCATCTGCACGACATTTCGCGATCTCCTCCACAGATTTCTCAGATTAATGAGTTTGATGACACAGATACGAGAGTCAGAACATAGGTGTAAAATCAGCTGATCAATCCAATGCGCTTTTAATCGAGCCTGCGCCTTTTATAGATTGATTTATTTTGAGGGGTCGACCGTGGTAAATTACATCGCCAGAGCCGGCAATATTGACATCTAATGATTCTGTTGCTTTTACGTTCACCCTGCCGGAACCTCTTATTGAAATGGATGCGGTATTCGATGTGAAGGTGTCCGCTTTTAGCGTGCCTGAACCTGCAACTTCAAAAGAAAGTTTATCAGTTGTTCCACTGAGCTCTACATCAGCGCTGCCTCTGGCATTGATTGAAATTTCCTGTGTTGTTATTGAGGAGACAAATCTCACTGAACCCGCAATTGAAGCGGAGAATTTGTCTGCTGTCCCATTTAGCGTTATGTTGCTGGAGCCTCTTGAATCCAGCTGAAAAGCCTTGGTATCCAAATCACTGATAGTAATATTGCTTCCGCCCGCCGTAGCTACTGAGGCAAGCTCAGGCAATCCAATCTCGACCTTTATGCTGTTAGTAGGCTTCAGATTATAGTTATCTTTAGTGGAGATGAGGAGTGTATCACCGGAAGTTTTGGTAACAATATACGGCAGTAAATTATCGTCAGTTTCGATACTGAGGTTATAGTCCTTCTTGCAAATCACACGTATGCTGTATGATCCTCTGGCGTCGATCTTCGAGAAGTTCACTGCTTGTCTGTGCTCTTCAATTATATTTCCATTACCTTCAACACTATTAATACATCCACCCTTGACATGGCAGTTCATCTGCAACAAAACAAGAACTAGCAATCCGGTCAAGTATATTCTGGACATCTATCCTCCTATTAAAAATCAGATAAGCTCAAAATATATTCCCAATATTAATAAGCAGTTATTCATGTTTAATTACGCCGGATCCGAATGTCTTCAGTGATTTTATTTTGGGATTACCATGATATGTGAGCTTGCTTAAATCTGTAACGACTGCGGAAATTGCGTGTTCAACAGCGAGTTCAACCTCGGTTTCAACGGATAAATTTAGCTGCGCTTTAATGGCTGTCATATTTCTCCCAGTAATGTTGATTTTGCCTTCAGAGGAGAGAACGAAAGTTTCAGAATAACCGTTTAACGTGACGTAGCCGTCGCCATTATTGTTCAGATTATAACTGTCTGCGGAAACATATGCTTTTAGGCTTCCCCCCGAGATAGTCAGGTCTAATTTTGGTACTATAGAATAAAGATCAATTACGTTGCGAATGGTTGCACTGCTGATATTGAATGAATCCAGACCTTCAGCGTATATTTTGATTTGTAAATTGTACAGACTGGGTGATTGCTGCGGTAAATTAATCCCTCTAATTTCATTTCCGGAAATAATGATCCATACTTGCCTGCTCGGCGGGACTGGAACTCCATTTATTATCGTATTATTATAAGGAGAACCGCTAAGTTTTTGTTTTATGAAAAGGGTCGTTCCCTCTTGAATCAAATCTACTTTTTCTACATATGAGTTTTCAGTATCTGATTTAAGTTTTTTTGTGTACACGGTGGCGCTATAAACATTATCTCCACCTTTTTTGCTTCCCTCGAAGACAAAATTAAAACTTGCACTCAGAAACTTGTCCATTTCAATGTGTGTAAACCTTTTTAAAGTTATGGTCTCAGTAGTATAGGTCCCTTCAGGATCAAAAAGTTGCCTCTGTTTTCTTATATAGTTTTCATGCATCTTTCGACTTTTTTCATAGAGATTGAAGTTTGTTTCTTCAGCATAAATGCGCCCAGTCTCTTTTCCCATCATGGCTTTATCAAAACCGAAAGCGTTATAACTTATAATTAAAATAGTATTAAGTACGATCATAAAAATGCTGAGTCTTATCAACATTTTATTCAATTTTGAAGGGATAATTTCTGCCGAGCTGCGTATGACCAGAAAGAGCCCTGAACATAGAAGAACAATGGATGAGCATATATATGAGCTAAGCATCAGCCATTTGGCTATCATTAGAAAATTAGAACCCACGCCATCCTCCAAGCCCAAACCAGTCAACAGATGGATATAATGCCCACATAACAGCTATGATTGTTGTTACAACACTGCTTACCCAGATAAGAAGTAGAAGATAACATAAGATCTCGAGAATATACCACCCGAGCCCTTTCTTTGCAGGCTGTTGTGCAATCTGATTTTCTGCTGGATGGTGTTGATTATGTTGTTCTCCATTTCCCTTGAAGAGTAAATATTTCCAGATCAGTAAGACAGCTGCTAAAAAAAGGAAAAGTGATACGGTGTGACTTATAAAGAAGAAGAAAATTGCAAGGATGACAAGAATCCCGATAGTATATATGGAGCTCTTTTGTTTTTGGTTTAACCCTTCAAGTTTCGTGTCTATCTCAAATTTCAATTGTACCATTTTGTCTTTAGCTGATGGATTCTTCTCGTTTATAGTTTTCACATCTGTTCCCATATGGCTTGCTCTCTGGTATCTTAATTCCGGTTCATTTTCCAGGGCTTTTAGAACAACCTTATCCAGTTGTACATCAACCTTGACTTTTTTGCTTGGCGGCTGGAATCTCCCGATCGGCAGCTCTCCCGTTAGCATCTCATAAAATACGGCTCCAAGTGAATATATGTCTGCCCGATGATCAACTTTTTTTGGATCCTTGAACTGCTCGGGCGCCATGTACTTGGCGGTTCCCATGAAAGCGCCGCTCATCGTGAGACTTGCTTCTGTTTTCTTGTCTCCAAGAATCAGTTTTGCGAGCCCAAAATCTGCAATTTTTGGGGTCCCATTTTTATCCATAAGGATATTTTCAGGTTTTATGTCGCGATGCACTATACCAAGTGTATGAGCATACTCCATTGCCTCGCACA
>JACQRL010000230.1 GCA_016206485.1 Planctomycetota bacterium
ATCTTTTGATGTCGTATATATCTTATAAATAGAATTTCTGTCATTACGAAAAGAAAAGAGATTACCCTGTGAAAGTTGACTGGGAAGAACCACTTTCAGAAATAAGTCTGTATAAGACTCACCCCAGAATACAATTACAAAATGGAAATTCATTACCGATATCCTTTATCTCTTAAATTTCTGACGATTTATCTTCTTTCCAAACCAGGTTCAGTGTTTCGGCAGTAGTAAAGTGATAATCGCCGGTATAACCGGCTTCTTTTAACACTTCAACCCATTCATCTACATGAAGAACCGTACAGCCCAACACTGACCAGTTCTTGAAAAGTTTCTCTCCCATTTCATCCCTGTAGGCACCCAGCGTTATAAAACTTTTACCTTTCCCAACCCTTTGAATCTCTTTAAGCGCCGAAATGGCATCTCTTAGAGTCAGGGTATAAACCACGCCTATAGCAATAACGAAATCAAATTCCCTGTTCTTAAACGGCAGTTTGTCGTAAGCAGTCTTTACAATATATTCCTTAATCGAAGGCATAGAATTGGCAATGGCGTAATCAGACATCTCTGCTCCCCTGATTTTCATAGTTGGAAAATATTCGTGAAAATCATGCAATAGAAATCCCTTCTCGCACCCTATTTGCAGTAAGGCATCTTCCCCTGTTAACCCATAGTCGGCAGCCATTGTTTTTGATATTTTCTTCCACCTGCCGTCATATTTATATCCCCCGTAACCATTATTGCGGTCACCATCGTAATATCTTTCATCTCTGTAGGAGGCTATAATTCTATTCCTGATGGTTCTTATGCCTGGCCCAACGAAGCGCGGCTCTTTCGGCTGGGGATAATCTCTTAAGGCATTAAACTCTCTCATCTGAACCTCCGTGGTCAACATGACCTCTGCTATTTTGCCGGATTTGTCTTAAATAATCTCGGGAAAAATGTCTGTAATCCATAGTATACATAATAAAAAATGGTGCCTTCTTTCAGAGACTTAAGAAAAGTCCTTAAAAGATAAGAAGGACTTAAGTAAAAAGACCTGTAAAACTTATTATAGTATAAATCAAGCATTCCCATGCTCAGGTTCGGGTGTTCGTAAATCTCTTTGATTGAGTGGAAATTATACTTGCTCCAATCACGGCTCTTAATCCTTCCCTGCCTGTCATATTCTTCAAAAAGTCTGGTCCCGGGAAAAGGAACGGTTACGGTAGCCTTTGCAAAGGTTGGGGCAAGTTTTTTTGCAAAGGCAATCGTTTTCTTCAGGGATTCCTCAGTATCCATAGGAAGACCCAGCATAAAAAAGCCGACGGATTCAATCCCTGCCTTCCTTACAAGTTCCATTGCCTTGATGCTCTGTTCAAGGGTTATGCCTTTATCTACAGACTCTAACGATTTCTGGTCCCCGCTTTCAAATCCGAACCCGACCTGATAACAACCTGCCTTCTTTGCCAGTTTTAGAAACTCCAGATCTACCCTGTCAGCCCTCACTCCAGAACCCAGATTCCATTTAAACTTCAGGTTATTCTTAAGCATCTTCTCGCAAATCTCTTTAGCCCTCTTTATATCGGTGGTAAACATATCGTCGTCAATATGAATCTCTCTTACGCCGAGACCGAGTACATACTCTATCTCTTCAATAACAACTTCCGGAGACTTGAATCTTATCTTTCTACCAAAAATATTTTTATTACAGAAAGAACATCCAAAAACACAACCCCTGCTGGTCATAAGGATTACCATCGGCGAACGCCTGTTGACCATCTTAGGCATTTTGTATTTACTCAAATCATAAAGGTCGTAGGCGGGAAAAGGGAGGCTATTAAGGTCATCCACTGTTGAATAGCCTGGAGTTGAGTGTATCACCTCGCCATCCTTCCACCATATCCCCGGGATTTTATTATATGAAACGCCATTAAGCACTTCTGAAAATGCCTTTTCCCCCTCGCCAACTATTAGAAGGTCAAACGCAGAATTTGTCAGGGTGTCTTCCGGCATTGCCGTAGGATGAGGACCACCAACTGCAAGGATTACACTTTTACCTGCAAGTTTCCGGATAAAATAACTAATCTCCGAGACTTCAAAAATCAGAGGCGTCATGCTGGACATACAAACCATATCAGGTTTGAATTCCTTTATCTTATCGCTCAAGGACCTCTGCCAATCTGTTATTATGGCAAGGTCTAATATCTCCACTTTCTTTCCCGACCCTCTCGCAACGCCGGCAAGCAGTGCATGTGAAAGAAGAGGAAATCTTTGAAGCACAGCATTCGCCTTTGTCCCTGAATATGCGTTAAAACAGGATGGTGCATTTACAAATAAGATATTTTTCATAAATCAACCCGCTCGTTTTCGCAAATCAAATATCCAGAAATCCCGCCCCTTTTCTACCAGGGGATAATCTTTAAATATCCTTTCAGGGTCGTCCCTGCCAACTGCGTTCTCGTTCTTTCTGTAGAAAAACAAAAAATCAGGATGACTATACCTTTCTCTATTGGTGAACCTATCCTTCTCAAATAGATGGTCATCATTATTTAAGAATTTATCTACGCTGTTTTCATCCACCGATGCCCAGACCATTATTGCCCATTCATCCGTAAAATAGTTAATATAACTATCCCAATAGTTGGTCACAAAACTGTGTCCTTTGTATTTATGCAGTATCTGACTCCCAGGTAGTGGTTCCACAGGCACATCCTTGGTCAAATGGACATAATTTAGCCTCATCAGGTAGATGATTATGAAGACCAACACTATACACGAGATTACTTTCCTGCATAATCCTGGGTGCTCCGTCGCCATGCGGATATTTGTGATTAACGATGATAACAATATCCCACCGCCTATACTTACAGGGAATATGAAAAAGGGTAACAAATCCTTTATAAACATGCCTCCCACATAAATGTGAAATATTAAACTTGTCAGGATAGTTGACACGGAAAAAGCAACAAAGAACCTTACCTCACTATCAGGAATTGAGAAATTATCTAATAATAAACCTGCAATCTTTCTTCTTCTTGACAATCTTATAGCACATACCAGAAAGAAAAGAAACAGGATGGAAAGATAGACCTTGCCAAAAAGCCACCCTAATCTCGCCTTAGCCATTGCCAGAAGATAAATCAGATAGTTCATATTTATTTTAACCTCTTCTACCCGCCATAAAACAAGACTATTTGAGGTATAGAAG
>JACQRL010000224.1 GCA_016206485.1 Planctomycetota bacterium
TCCTATAACTTTGTGTATGGTTTTGGTGCCGGGCGCACTTTTAAGAAGCGGGCTTATTCTGTTATTTAGTGAATACAAATTAAGATAATCTCCCTGATTGAGGATCATATAACTTAATAAACACGCGATAAATTCTGCAATCTCAATTTTGGGAGGATTCCCGATAAGCATAGAAGCCGAGTTATCTATCACTATATAAGTATGGGCCTTTTCTTCAGTAGAGAATTTTTTAATAAAAAGTGAATCGTGCCTTGCGAACACATGCCAGTCAAGGTACCTTGTATCTTCACCAGGTGTATACTGAGTCCTATCAAAAAATTCAAGATGGCCGCCTGAAGAAGCTGATCTGTGGATACCCTGACCATATCTGGTTCTAATCTTTCTTGCTATGATGGTAAGTTTTTCAATGATTCTTAGTATCTCTTCAGAAGCAAATGTATCAGTTTTTTCCTTAGCCAAAATTCTCCCCTTTTTTATTGATACTGAAAAAATTCATTATGAGTTCGCTTGCAACAAGGCTTGTAATGTTGTTGTTGTCTTTGAGCGGATTTACTTCCAGCAAGTCGAATCCTATTATTTTTGAATTGGATTTAATTTCTAGAAGAAGGGCAAGAATCTCCCTGAAGTTAAACCCATCAAGCTTTGGAACGCTTACACCCGGTGCATAGTAAGGAGAGACTACATCCATGTCCATACTTAGGTAGAAGGGACATTTAATTTTACTGACTTCATTTATTAGTTTGTCCTTGAAGTATTCAAATCCTTGTGTAATAACATCTATCATCTCTAGAACTTTGATATTATCTTTTTTTACTTGTAAAGATTCTTTTGAATCGATATCGCGGACACCTGCCAGAATGACATTTTGTGGATTAAGTCTGTTTTTAGAGTGTGTTATATATTTTGCCAGTCTTTCATATCTTCCGCATGCAGATGCTAGAGGCATTCCATGTATATTTCCGGTTATTGTTGTAGATGGAGAATTGTAATCACAATGAGCATCGAGCCATATAACAGCGATTTCTCCGAAAAACTCTTGTGCGGCAAGTAGTGATCCGCATGATATGCTGTGATCGCCTCCAAGTATTAGTGGATAGTGCCCGTTTTTATATAGCAGCCTAGTGCTTTGATACACCTTACGGCAGATCTCGGCCACAGCATAAAAATTTCTTTCTTTTCTTGAAAAAGAGGTTTTTGGCATTTTGTCTAAGGTTATAGTTATTTCATCATTTGCAAGCAGTCCCATGTTTGCGAGCTTTTTCAGGAGACCGAAACTTTTAATTACTCCAGGTGCAAGCTCTGTCCCCTTTAAATTCGAGCCGTAGGATGCCTCGACACTTATTAGTTTGAATTTCATAAATTGCATAGGTCAATGGCATCAATTAACTGCGAAACAGCAAGTACCTTGATGTCGTTTATAACACTGAGTTCCTTTGAATTTCCTTTCGGAACTATTATTTTTTTAAAACCAAGTTTTTTCGCTTCATTTATCCTTAGGTTTATTTGATTTACAGGTCTTACTTCTCCTGAAAGTCCAACTTCACCTATAGTGCAGGTTGATGCGTCAACAGATTTTCTCTTTAGAGAGGAAGCAATTGCGATTGCTGCAGGCAGATCTGCAGATGGTTCCTCTATACGAATGCCACCTACGACGTTAACGAAAACATCATTGTGTGAAAGTGGAAATCCGTATTTTGAATCAAGTACTGCGATCAGTTGATGGATGCGTTGATGATCGAGACCTGTAACTCTCCTGGATGGAAAACCGCTATGGCATGGACTTGTAAGTGATTGGATTTCAGAAAGCAGGACGCGCGATCCTACAAGTGATGCAGTCACTACTGATCCGGTTCTTCCATCTCTATTTTCTGAAAGAAATAACTCAGATGGATTTTTAACCTCTTCGAGACCTTTTAACGTCATTTCAAAAACCGCAATTTCTGATGTGGGTCCATATCTGTTTTTAATAGCGCGGAGTATTCTAAAGGACTGATATCTGTCTCCCTCTAAATAAAATACTGCATCAACCAGGTGTTCGAGTGTTTTAGGTCCTGCTATTGTTCCCTCCTTGGTTATGTGACCTATAATAATGAAAGTCGTATTCATCTCTTTGGCGTCGTGGGTCATAAATGTCGCGCATTCTCTGACCTGTGTAATCATTCCAGGTGCTGATGGGATTTCAGGTTTATAAATCATTTGAATCGAATCTATTATGACTACGTCAGGCTCCAGATCTCTTACGCAGGAGCGTATTGAATCTAGTTGTGTCTCACAAATCACGTAGATACTTGATTTGTTTGATATTCCAAGTCTGGCAGATCTTATCTTTAATTGAGCTGCAGATTCTTCAGCGCTAACATAAAGTATTTTGTGTCCATTTTTTGAAAGTTGGTCAGCTATCTGGAGGGTAAGGGTTGATTTACCTATCCCCGGATCTCCTCCTAAAAGATGTACAGAACCAGGAACCAATCCGCCTCCGATTGCCCGGTCATATTCTTCAATACCTGTTTTAATCCTTGTTTCATCCTTTAATTCGATGTCAGAAAATAGAACTGGTTTAGCACCGATAATGGGTTTAACTTCATATCTTTTAGATTGTATTATTTCTTCAGTAAATGTGTTGTAGCTTTCACATTGAGGGCATTTTCCCAGCCATTTTGGAGCTCTATACTCGCAGTTTTGACATATATAAGCTATCTGTGCCTTTTTCATAGAGTAAGTAGTATAGATAGGAATCAAAAATGTTCAATCTTGGCAGGTCGACCTGATTAGTTGTTGAAAATTTATTGTATTACGCTGCGGCTCTTCTGAGTCTGTCCATAATTGCGCGCCCAAGTCCTGTTTCAGGAACAGGTTCAGCAAAGATAATATCAAGCTTTTTTCTTTCTAGTCTGTGGAGACAGCCGAACAAATTGGCAGCTGCCTCCCTCAAATCACCTTTTTTTGACAGGATTTCAATTGTTTTGAAATGTTTGGAGGTTCTTGGGCTGCGAAACGCCAACAACCCCGATGATTTATCTGATGGAAATTTAGTTTTACTTGTAATTAATTTCAAAGGTGTTGTTGGTGAGTAATGCCTTGCCATCTGTCCCGGTGATTGTAATTTTTGTCCGGATGATGAAGTCATAATTTGTACTTTGCCGATGACAGACTCTATTTGCTCAATTGGTAAACTTCCAATCCTCAAAATTACTGGATTTCCGTGGTTGAACGAAACAATTGTCGATTCTATCCCATATTTTGTGCTTCCTCCATCCAAAATAAGGTCTAATTTTGTTCCAAGCTGTAGGGAAACATGGGCTGCATTAGTTGGACTCAAATACCCAAATGGATTTGCGCTTGGTGCAGCAATTGCAGTATTAGATTTCATTATCAATTGAAGTGCTATATGGTTGTTTGGCATCCGCACTGCTACCGTATCCAGACCCGAAGTCACTATATCGGGAATAACTGATTTTTTTTTGAGTACAATGCTCAAAGGTCCAGGCCAAAAATATAGCATGAGCTTTTTTGCCGCTTTTGGGATAAAATGGCAGATTTTTTTAATGTCATTTATGTTTGCAATGTGAACAATAAGTGGATCAAAGGAAGGCCTGTTTTTTATTTCAAATATTCTTGCAACTGCATCAGAATTTAATGCATCTGCACCGAGTCCATAAACAGTTTCAGTCGGAAATGATACAACTCCTCCGGATTTGATAATTTCGGCTGCCTTTAAAATATTTGATCTGGTAGCAGGGACAAGGCTTTTCATTTTAACAGTTAGGTAGAAAACTCCTTAATCGGAGATATTAATCTGGTAAAGCTTATTTTTCTTTCCTATTTTTATTATCATTCCGTCTGTAACCTCAATATCTGATTTAGTATCTGTAAGTTTATTTTGGTTTATTTCGACACCGCCTTGCTCAATGACTCTTCTGGCTTCACCTTTTGATTTAAAAGCGTTTGTCCTGAAAACAAGATCTACTATCCACATCTTAGAATTATTTTTGAGCTGATTTTTTGCTATTTTGATTGTTTCTTCAATATGAGAGTATTCTTTTTTGCTAAAGGTGTTTATCCATCGATTTTTTGAATCATCTGCGTTATTTTCATCAGATAGTTTCGCAGTAATTCGCTGTGCAAGTACTAACTTTACATCTCTTGGATTGTTTGAACATTGGGTTTTAATGTTTGAAATTTCATTGTCTGTGCAAAGCAGAATCAGTTTGAAGTAGTTGTCCATTAAACTATCCGGAATTGACATAATTTTTGAAAATATAGAGAATGGATCCTCGGTTATACCGACATAATTGCCTAAACTCTTGCTCATTTTTTGCTTCCCATCTAATCCGACGAGTAATGGCATAGTGAAGCATATTTGTGGCTCTAACCCAACATCTCGCATTAGTTCGCGCGCTGCAAGAAAATTAAAAAGCTGGTCTGTTCCTCCAATTTCAATATCTGGTTGCAGAATAACAGAATCATAAGCTTGTAAAAAAATGTACATAAGCTCGTGTAAGAAGATTGGTTCTCCGTTTTTGTAGCGAATTGAAAAGTCATCCCTTTCCAGCAAACGTGCAATTGTAAATTTCGAAAGATATGTAATGAGTTTATCTATAGTAAGTTTGTTTATCCACTCGCTATTTCTTTTTAAAACAATGTTGCCGTCAACGAGAACTTTTTTCAGCTGGCTGAAATATGTTTTAGCATTGTTGTCAACATCCTGTTGGCTTAATCTTGGACGTGTTTTTGATCTGCCTGTAGGATCCCCCACCATACTGGTGAAATCTCCTATAATAATTATGACCTCGTGCCCGAGTTTTAAAAAGTCATTGATTTTATTTATTAATACAAGGTGTCCTAGGTGTATATCGGGGGCAGTAGGATCCATTCCAAACTTTATCCTGAGTTTGGGTTTCTTGCTGAGTCTTTCTGCAAGCTCGTCTGCTTTTTCAAGATGAACACAATTATTTTTTATTATTCCAGCCTGTTGTGATATATTATTCATTTCAAATCATTTCCCTTCTCAGCAGCCCACCATTCTATCCATTTGTCAGTTGTTTTAAAGCTGTTATTTGTCATCAAAAAAAGA
>JACQRL010000225.1 GCA_016206485.1 Planctomycetota bacterium
CAAGGATCGGGTCAAGTTCTATATAATCTATTTTTTTAATCTCATGTTTTAATATTTCCCTGAGAGCTCCACTGATCCCGCCTCCGATCAGCAAAATATCATTGGGCTGAACGGCTTGAAGCATGACCAAATGCGCAAGCGGGATCTGTTCTTCTTCTTTGGAGAGAGAGTAAAGTTTATGTCCGTTTTGATAAATTGTGTACTCACCCTGATATGAAATTACGGATATATATCCGTATCGTGAGTCTGTTCCCTCTGCAAAACTGAATTCCGGATGGAAGTTGCGCCAGAATTTTTTGTGTGAGGCAAAATCTATTCTGTCTGATCCTATGAGAATTGCCGTAAGAGTAATCGCGGTCAGAATCGAGATCAAACGCAGCAGGCGATTTATAAGATTATAAAGCGATGTCGCGCAGCTTATTAAAATCAGCAGGGAGCAGAGCGCCAGTATTGCGAACGGATTGATAATTTGTATAAGAAACAGGCTTAAAGCCAACCCTCCGACAAAGCATCCTGCTGTTTCTATTATGTATATTGATGAGAATCTGCGAATAATTTTTGTTCCTGTTGTGAATATGGCTCCGAAGAGCGCGCAGGGAAGAGAGGTCGTGATCAAAATGGAAACGACGAGATTACTTAATGAAAGATACTCTCCTGCCGGCGCATCGAAGTACCCCCTTAGGTTTCGGATTATCCATAGATCAATCGGAAGCGCTATGCTCAGTCCCAGCGCAAACAGTATGAATATGTTTGCCGTCAAAAATCTTGATACAAATGCGCTTGCAATAGCCCCTATACCTGTCCAGAGAAGCCATGCCCCCAGGACAAGCGCTATCGCAAATTCTGTCCCGTAAAAGACACTTAAAATTTCACGCAGATATATGACCTGCGCCGCTATTGATGATAATCCCAGTATGAAAAAAGGAGTAAGTTTGCCGGTATCTTTATCTGATTCGTTCATACATTTTTAATTATGTGCGAATTAGGAGATGTTTGTCATTTCCATTTTCATACGGTAAATTGCAATCGAAGATGGTATTATGTCCATCTGCCGGCTATTTTTGTATTACATTTGCCGCACTTGCCGTTCTTGATTTTGTTATCGAGCACCTTAAATCCCAGTCGTTCAATAATTTTTGAACTGCATTTAGGGCAGTATGTGCTGTTTCCTTCATGAGGAGAGACATTAAATATGTATACATGCTTTAACCCTGTCTCCAGCGCGATTTCACGGCACTTTTCAAGCGTCTGGACAGGTGTCCTTGGAAGATCTCTGAGCTTGTACTCCGGGACAAATCTCCCGAAGTGCAGCGGTGTTTCTGAACCAACATGCTCTTTTATCCATTTGCACATGTTTTTTATGTCTTTGAGGTTGTCATTATAAGTCGGGACTATAAGGTTTACTAATTCCAGCCATTTGTTTTCTTTTTTGATTGTCTCAATGCCTTTCAGGATGGGATCCAGCCGGCAGCCGACCACTTTGTCATAAAACTGTTCGGTGAATCCTTTGATCGAGATTGAAAATGCGTCTATGACCTTGCAGAGCTCTTTTAAAGGCTCGGTGTTAATTGACAGCGCCGTAGCGCAGACATTTTTTACGTTTTTCTCTTTGGCTATAGTTGCGACATCTATCATGTATTCAAAAAATGCGACCGGTTCCGTGTAAGTATAGGCGATAATCCCGCATTCTTTTTTTTTCGAACCTGCTACTGCTTCTGATGTGGAAAGACTGAATGTTTTCAGCTCCTCAGGTTTCGACTGAGATTGCTGCCAGTTCTGGCAATAGATGCATCTGACGTTACATCCTCCTACCGCGATCGAAATATTGTTTTCTCCCGGCATGAAATGGTTCAGCGGCAGCTTCTCAATAGAATCAACCGAAATGACACATGGATTTTCATACGCATGAGTCATGAGCTTGCCTTTGTGATTTTTTCTTGTCCTGCAGAAGCATGTCTGGCCATCCTCCAGGGTGCAGTTCAGAGGGCAGATCAGACATTGGACTATGTTATTTTCAGATTGTTTATACCATTTTTTGTCTACTTCTTTAAATGATTTGGTTTTGCCGAGGAAAGCAGTTATCGCCTCGAACGCCGAGCTGTAATGTATGACTCCGGACCCGAATCCGAACAGACTTATGTTTTGTACGAATCGCCTGCGGGAAATGTTCTCGCCGGGCGTCATGCCGCTAATCTTCTATGGCGCATTTTCCATCATTGCAATTTTCAGCCGGATCTATCTTGTTTAAATCTGTCTGCTGAGTGCTTTTATTATCTTTTAGCTGCTTATAGCGCGTTTCGAGCAACGGGATGACCCTCGGATTCAGCAGGTTTGATTTTATCTTATGCGCGAGTATATTTTTATCACCGAACTGTTTTTCCAGTTCTTCTTTGAGTGTTTCTTTGAGATCAAGAAATTTTAATTTGTCGGCGAGTTCGTTTTTGCTCAGCTCAAAATCTGAATCTGTCATATTTCTTGTTTTGTCTATGATTTCTTCCAGTTTCGCAAGATTATCCGCTTTTTCTTTGTCTGTGAATTTCCCTCCATGGTTTTCTGCCCTTGATATTATTTCAGAAAGTATTGCTTTCTTGTCTTTCTCGTACTTTTTGGGATTTACAGATCTTATCTTTTCCAAAAGATGGGTATAATGCGACTTGTCGCTTGCCTGTCCGACCCTTACGGGATCTTTCAGATTTTTGGGAGGGATGAGACAGGGGCTGAAGTCTATAATTGCCTGTTTTTGGTTGGCTGACAGCGCGGCTTCGATTTCCAGTTCAAGCTGATTCAGCTGTTTTTTGTTATATTTGAGAGATTTCCTGTGTACCTTATTTTTTATGTCTCTTTCCAGTCTTTCGATTTCATATAATTGCTCGGTTGTAAGCAGCATGGACTGACGCAGAGACGGGATGATGCCGGCAAGGGTAGGGATGGCGATCTGCATATCTTCTCTGTCGAATGCGTTGATCGGATTGGTGTCGCTGGAGATTTCCTCAGCTTCCTTTGCTGTTGTGATGAGACGCTGTATCTGATCCCTGGAAAGATTCAGTCCGTTTAACAGGTTGAGCAGGCTGATATCAGTATGCAGCTCATCTACTTCTTTTTTATAGCGATGTAGTTCGTCAGCTGATTCCTTTGCGGCAGTTTTGACTGTTTTCCCGATCTTCCTTGAAATTATTGTGACGATCTCTTCCTGAACAAGAAGCCTGCCGATCGGTCCTATTGAGCCATATTTTTCCTGATGGTACTGTCTTAGCCTTTCTGCCGGTGAGGAAGCGGAGTCATCGTCTGATTTACATGAACCATCTTCCAGGCCGGTATTAATTGAACCATGTTCTTCTTCCTTGTTATTGATATTTTGTCTCTGCATAAGGATCTTATTTCTTTCCCTTAATATAGCCGGAAGATCTTTAAGTGTTTTTCTGCAATCTCTAAGAGAATTAATGATCTCGAGCTGCTCGTCGGTCAAAAGGTCCTGTGTTTTTTCTTCAAGAACGTTGATTTTATCAAAAAAGTTTTTTTCTCTCATTTTACCCAGATGGTTGGAAACTGCGGTTGCTTTTTCAGTTTCAGTCGTAAAGCCGGTGTTTCGGATATCCTCTTCCTTAAATTTTTCGTATGCGGTTTTTTGCTCCTTAAGTATCGGAAGTATATCGTTTTTAAAATCGATCGTTAATTGTTGCGCTTCTTCGGCGATGCTGCAAAGTCTGTCCAGCTGATTCTTTGTCAGGTTTAGCCTGTCAAAGATGCTCAGGATATAGATTTCTTTCTGAAGTCTGTCGATTTGCTGCATCATCGGGTCCTCAGATATGTTTTTCCTGTTTTGTTTTTCAGGGTAAAGGGGGAGCGATATTAATAGCATCGTGACCAACATTATCAG
>JACQRL010000226.1 GCA_016206485.1 Planctomycetota bacterium
GCGCATATAAAATGGGCATCAAAAAAATGACTAAAATAATTGGACACACCTTTTCATTCATGGTTCTATCTCCTGTTTATATTAGGTCGCCTTCGGCGACTGACTTTTCCTTTGACTTTTAACTGACTTGTGCTATATTTATACCTGTTATGGAATACACCACAAGTAATGGTATCAAACTTAGAGACATCTTTATAGACAATGGTAACTGGTGGAAACTCTTTATCAAACACACAGATCTAATCAGACCAAGTATTATCACCAATGTCTTAAAACTCCTCGTCTGTCGTACCAGCTTACTTGGATACCATTTCTTTGTCTGTAATACCTGCGGCAAAACCATCAAGGCACCTCATTCCTGTAAATCCAGATTCTGTCCATCCTGTGGTAAAAAAGCCACTGATGACTGGATTAAAAATAGCTTCAACTCTCTCCCGGATACTACATGGCAACATATTACTTTTACCATGCCAGCTGCTCTCTGGGACTTCTTCTGGGTCAATCGCTACCTTATGAACAAAATCCCTCTTATAGCAGCTAATATTATCCAGAATCTGTCCAACAATCAAAGATTTATACCCGGTATCTATCTGGCTATCCATACCTTCGGTAGAGACTTGAAACGTAATATTCATATCCATCTGTCTACTACTGTAGGTGGTCTTTCTCTTACTTATGATTCCTGGGTCAAAAGTGCTTACTTCTATCACGCCTCTCTCAAAAATATGTGGCGATACAAAATTATCGATCTCTTGAGAACCGAATTTAAACATGGACGACTTAAACTACTACCACACCTTAAACATATCAAATCTTACTCTGCCTTCTGCCAATGGACTGCCCAATTCTATGACAAAACATGGAATATCCAACTAAATGAACAATCTGACAATATGAAACTTAATGTCAATTACCTCGGTAAATATCTCAAACGTCCTCCTATCGGTGAAACCAGAATAAAAGCCTACGATGGTAAATTTGTTACCTATGAGTATTTGGACCACTATACTGGAACTACTGATCTTATGACGTTACCTGTCCTAGATTTTATTGCCAGTCTTATCTCTCATATCCCAGACAAAAATTTTAGAAATATCCGCTACTATGGCTTCCTTGCTAATAGAGTCAGGGGAAAACTTTTGCCTATTGTCTATAAACTACTAAAAATGATAAACGTTGTAAAAACAAAAATCTATACCCCATGGCGTAACATGATAAAAGATTGTTTCAATCGCGATCCATTAATATGTCCAATATGTAAGTCTATAATGAAACTGAGAGAAATTGTTTTACCTGTATCCACTTCCCTTCTCTCTATGCACAAGGAGATTGCCAATGGATATTTTCTGCTTCTTTAAAAAGAAATACAAGGGACCTGTTTTGCTCAGGTGTACCTACTGCTATTATGAGCTTGACTATTCACCAAAAGAAGTGCGCCTTCTCGAAAGGCGAAACTCTCTTGACCCTGTATGCTCTGTCAAAGAACCGTGCCATATCTGTCATATTGGCTTTATGATACCAGTCAAATACACGAATATATACGGAAAACAGTATTTATTCCACGAAATTAAACCTAAAATCAAAAATCTTGACCCTAATACTGTCATGAAACGCATATTTGATCACCCTGATACTGAAGATGTCTTCTTTTTTGGACCAGATGACCTAAAGAACAACCTGGATACCTAAACTTTGAAATTCCTGAACACTAAATTAGATTGCCACGGGCTTCGCCCTCGCAATGACACCCCGTCTTTGTCATTGCGAATGAAGTGAAGCAATCTCAAAAGAAATTTCCTATGGTATTAAATTGGATAATTCGGGGACTACTTAGAGTTTCAGAAAGGAAAATTTGGAGGATGTGCGATATTTGCAAGAAACGGATTTTGATAGAATAATTCTTGCGAAAAATCAACAATAGAAACTATCGCAGGAAATATCATTGGCTGATTTTTTTGTGATGTAAATTTACAACACGATGCATTACAACATAAGAAACAATGATGTGCACCATCATTTGTCTCTACGGATTCATCACAAAAACCTGTCCATGAAAATAAGAAAATCGCCATGATTATTAATGACAATATTTTAGGTTTCATCCTGGACATATATATACCATAAAAGTTTTCCCTTGTCAATATAATTCTTAATTCTTAATGGGCAAATGTAAAAAATGGTTGACAAAGGGATTTTTTTATTATAAAATTCATTTGTAATTA
>JACQRL010000254.1 GCA_016206485.1 Planctomycetota bacterium
GATGCTCAGGAATATGTTAATAAGGAAAGGGCATCATGGGGATAAAGGGTGCTGTTAAAAAACATAGAAGAATAATGTTTGAATAGAAGTATTAGTATTAGAAGAATATCTCTGACTTTGAGCAGTTACAGGAAATAGATTTACAGTTTTAGGAATCCTCACAAGATTCTTCCCGGCAGTTCGCACAATTCCCCCTTGACTTTTCCCGTAGTTAATAGTATTATAAAATCATAAAAGGAGGTTAAATGAGGTATCCTTTTAGCGAAGATTATAATAAACTGACTAGGCAGTTGAACGACACGTTTGACTGCCTGTTTTATTCAGTCCATATAATACATGTTAGTCCGTAACCACCGATGGACATTCTAATTCGTAGTGGTGTAATAGATGGGGTAAGGTCAGAGCTCTTAAATTAACTTATAACATTAAAAAGGAGGTAGTTATGAATATTTTAGGAATTACTGCAATTATTGCAGTGGTAGTGGTAATAGTTTTTTTAATGGGTATTAGAATAGTCCAGCCCACTCATAGAGGGGTAATAGAAAGACTCGGTAAATATCACCGTTTTCTTAAAGTGGGATTTAATTGGATTATCCCAATTATTGAAAGCACAAGATATAGAAACATAACAGAACGAATGACGAATATTGAATCGCAAGAAATAATCACAAAAGATAATCTTAATGCCAAGGTAGAGCTTGTGGTATATCACAAAGTAAAAAATGATGAAGATAGTGTAAAGAAGTCTTATTATGAAGTAGAAAATTACAAAACACAGATTATAATGCTCGCCCAGACTACCGCAAGAAATGTCATAGGTAATATGAAGTTTACGGAAGTTAATAGCCAGCGATCTATGCTTAATAAACTCCTTGCTGAAACTATTGACAAGGAAATAGAAAATTGGGGATTGAAAGTAGTAAGGGTTGAATTAAAAGACATTACCCCGCCACAGAGTGTTCAGGAAACTATGAATAATATTATTCAAGCTCAGAATGCCAAAGATGCTGCCATAGATTTTGCCACAGCAGTAGAAACAAAAGCAGATGGCGCAAGGCGTGCGGTCATTAAGGAAGCAGATGGTATAAAACAGGCTAATATCTTAAAAGCCGAAGGAGAGGCGAAAGCTATACAATTAGTAAATGAAGCGGCAGAAAAGTATTTTATAGGCAACGCCCAAAAGCTTCGTCAATTGGAGATGGTGGAAAAATCCCTAAAAGATAACACAAAGGTAGTTATCACTAAAGATGGAATTAACCCTACCATAATAATTGGCGATTTACCAATAGGAAGTAAAAATGAGAAAGTTTCTGCTATCGTGGCTTCACCACCGGGGACGGGACGAAGTTAGAATAATAGAATAACAAAATTTAAAACCCAACCAGTCTGTAGTACTTACCGCGCGCGCTGTCTTTTGTTGATTTTGTTTGTGTTATCGCAAGGTCAGACTTGAGAAGCATAAGTGCGAAAGGTGAACAACATGTTAGCCATAAAAAAGAGATTGGATGCCTAAAATAAAATTCGATGAAATTGAAACTAAAGTCTCGGAGATCCCAGGCATTTATGAAATTTACACAAATTCCGGTATTCCACTCAAAGTCGGTATTGGGAAAAACATAAAGGAGCGCCTTCTGCAACATCGGTCTTCGAGACAAAGCGCTTTGAAACTTAAGCCAGGTGGATGTTTCGATAATCCAAATGACGTTAAGTCAAAAAAGTCAATCCTTGCAAAACATCTGTATTACGATGAGTCTATTACCGATGATTTCGATTTAAAATCAGAATCTGGCAGGCGCGCATTTCTTGCTTCCGTGTGCTGTATAGATTTTAAATATACCGGCACTAAGGCCGATGCTAGACAGCTTGAAACGATCAGACAGCGTGAAGTTTCGTGGCGTTATATCGGGAAAGTTGAAAAAAGATAGAAAATTAAAAGCGTGAATAAGAAAACCGCCGAGATTAGTGCGCGATGATGGACATGGTAAGTCTTTTTTGATAATTAGTGAGGCATACAGCAATTAAATCGAACCAAAAATTCAGGTCGGTATTAAATATGTTTAATGAGAAGCTAACTTTGGAAACTGCAGAAAAACTAATAGGAGATATCATCGATGAAAAAGTATATAGGTTCGATAAGCATCATAATTTGGTTTTGGCAACTAAATCTTGTGCGGAATTTGGAAGATTATATCAGGACCTCCAAAACCAAGAACTGCTAAGAGCTATAAGAAAGGTGAAAGAAGAAATATCCAAGATAGGCATAAGTCAATATAGAACTGTTGTATCCACACAGGGATATATCACAGATGAGGGGTTTGTAAGCAGTACTAGAAGTTTTATTAAACGCTATTGAATTTGGTGCTGATTTTTGTCAGAGAGGACCAGTTATATTAA
>JACQRL010000255.1 GCA_016206485.1 Planctomycetota bacterium
ATATGGAACTTATTCATTTGATTCTTTTTATATGCCTAGCAGTAGGAGTAGGCACAGGTATATTGTACTTATCTTCCATTCTAGGGCCGAAAAGATTTTTGAATGAAAAGCTCGACAGTTATGAATGCGGTGTTCCTCCGATTTCCTCTTCACGCGAAAAAATCAACGTACATTTTTATATGGTCGCAATCGTGTTTATGCTTTTTGATATTGAAATGTTATTTCTTGTACCATGGGCTGTTCACTCTAATATATTGGGAAAAAATGCGTTTTTAGAGATTTTAATATTTGCAGCAGTTCTTTTATTAGGTTGGGTTTACATTATTAAAAGGGGAGTATTAAAATGGGAATAATTATGGGAGGTATTTATGACGACAAAAATCGGCAGTGAAACAAAAAGAGAATCTACTCAGACACTCAAGCAGCAGGGTGATTCCGTACAGGAAGCAAGTGATGAAAGTTCAAGCAAAATGAAAAACGTAAAAATATCTGAAGAAAAGAAGCTGTCTTTAAACACAGCATTATCTCAGATAGAAAAGCAGTATGGTAAAGGCTCAATAATGAGACTTGGAGAAAAATCTAAATTTGAAATCGACAGTATTTCAACCGGAGCACTTACTGTAGATATTGCACTGGGAGGAAAAGGTATTCCCAAGGGAAGAATAACTGAAGTTTTTGGACCTGAAGGTTCCGGAAAAACAACATTATGCCTTTCGGTCGTAGCCAATTGCCAAAAAGGTGGGACTGCAGCATATATAGATGTAGAGCATGCTATCGATCCTTCCTGGTCGAAAAAAATCGGTGTAGACTTAGAAAACTTACTTCTATCACAACCTGATTCTGGGGAGCAAGCACTGGATATCGCAGAAATTTTAGTAAGATCTAACAGTGTCGACTTGATAGTAGTTGATTCTGTAGCTGCGCTCGTTCCAAAGTCTGAATTAGAAGGAGATATCGGAGACCAGCACATAGGATTACAGGCAAGATTAATGTCTCAAGCATTGCGTAAACTCTGTGCTGCAATAGACAGGTCAAATACTGCTGTTGTATTCATAAATCAGCTCAGAGAAAAAATCGGGGTATTTTTCGGCAATCCTGAAACAACACCCGGTGGAAGGGCATTAAAATTTTATTCGAGCTGCAGAATAGATGTAAGAAAAATCAGTGTCCTGAAAGACAGTGAAAAAGACATCGGTGTAAGAGTTAGAGGGACAATAGTTAAAAATAAACTTTCGCCACCGTTCAAGAAAGCAGAATTTGATATACTTTACGAATGCGGTGTCTCACTAGAAGGCTCTGTACTAGATCTTGGAGAAGAAACAGGAACTATAGCAAGACAGGGCGCATGGTTTGTTTACGGCGACACGAAACTGGGTCAGGGAAGAGAAAAGGCAAGGGCATTCCTATCTGAAAATAAAAAGATTAGGGATGAGCTAATAACAAAAATAAGAGCGAATTTACACTAAAAAGAATAAGATTTAATCTGCCTGGTTAGTGCTTCAATTTCTGTAGATAAAGATCTATCTGCTTTCAGTCGTCCAACATTTTTTCTGACAAATTTGTGTAAGTTTTCACAAACTGGAGAGGACTTAAGAGGTCTTCTGTATTCAAGCGCTTCACATGCGCATATCAACTCACACGACAATGCGTACCAGCAATTCTCAATCATATGAGCAAGCATCTCCACTGATGCCGGCGCCATGCTGACAATATCTTCTTTTCCACCTGTTGTTGGAATAGTCTGATTAGAAGCTGGAGATGAAAGAACCCGATTAGCAGCTGCCAAAGACGCAGCTAAAATCTGAACTGTCATCATTCCATTATGCAAACCGGGATGATTTGAGAGAAACGGTGGGAGATCATTCATAGTTGGATTCACCAGAGAATCAATCCTTCGTTCTATAATATTAGTCAGGGTTGAAACGGCAATCCTCATACTGTCCGCTCTTTGGGCGATAAGCTGACCATGAAAATTTCCTGCAGAGATAATTTCGCCAGCCTCCGAAATCAAAGGATTATCAGTTGTCGAATTTGCCTCTGACAAGCATGTTCTAAGGCAATCATTAAAGACATCTCTAACAACCCCATGAATTTGGGGTATACATCTTATCGAATACTGATCCTGAACTTTGGGACATTGTTCGGTTTCATGAGATTTCAAAATCTGACTCCCTTCAAGATATTCTAAAATATTCCTACAAACAGTCTGGGCACCCTCTGTAGGCCTTGATTTAACAACAACATCGTGAAATGGTTTCCTGCTGCATTTGAGCGCGTCTACTGTCATTGAAGCTGTTAGTTCTGAAAGTGTTAAAATCTTTTCTAGTTGTAAAAGATTATCAAATAAATATGCAAGTGTGAACTGCATTCCATTAATGAGGGCAACCCCTTCTTTTGGTTTGAGTTGATACTGTTCTATAGCAAAATTTTTAAATAATTCAGACGTTTCACAAAACTTTCCTTTAAACTCAACCTTACCTTCTCCTATAACAACTAAAGCCATATGCGCTAATGGAGACAGATCTCCTGAAGCCCCAACAGATCCTTTTATTGGAATAACCGGAGTAATACCTTTGTTAATTATATAACAAAGTGCATCAATAAGATCACGTGAAACTGCTGAAAAGCCGTTCAACAGTGAATTTATTCTTAATACCAGCATCAATCTTGACGCCTTTTTAGGCAATAATTTCCCTACAGATGTTGCGTGGCTTCTTAATAGATTGATCTGTAAACTTAATATTTTATCAGGCTCGATCCTGACATCTGATAGCCTTCCAAACCCGGTGTTAACACCGTAAATAGTTTTATTCTGCTTAATATGCCTCTGAAGATCGTTATAACTTTTATCAAATCTTTTTGAAAACTTGGGAGTAATCGTGACTTCATCAGAAAATAATATTGTCTTTATATCCTGCCAATTTAATGAATTTCCATGGAGAATAACTTTATATCTCATACAAGCTTTAGAAGCATCATGCGGAGATGGCTGAAAGGATTTTTGCGAATATCATAATGAAGAAATGAAACTTTTGCACTCTCACAACTCTTTCTGTCAAAAATAGAATCACCCACGTACACACAAGATTCCCGATCAGTCCCTGAAGACCTTACAATGTGGTGTATCATATCAGGAAAAGGCTTTGGTCTGAGTTTACCTTTTGGGGTAGTTACCAAATCAAAGGAATTGTTGATCCCAACATGTTTTAAACTCTGCAAAACAAGATGCTCCGGAGTATTGGTACAACAGGCCAATTTTACATCCAAGCCTTTAAGACCCATAAGTAATCCTTTAATCTCAGAGTTGAACCTTAGAAATCGTAAAAAGAACGGATAATATATTCCATATAATTCTTCGATCTGCTTTTCGCTTAACATAGGAAATAACAGCTTTTTGTCCAAATCTATTCCTTGGCCGAAAATTTTGGAATACTCAGACCGTTTAATATTCCTGCCAAATCCATTTAAAAGATATCGAAGAAGACAATACCATAATTCATATGAATCAACTATGACCCCATCAAAATCAAAAATTATGAGTTGCGTATTGTTGCTTCTGATCCAATTCATATTACACAAATCAAATTTGTATTAATTAGCAGTGCTGATTTCAATAAGTAACACACATACATCAAAATCTAAAATGGGACTGGAGATTCATTCTTGTCCTCAATTTTTGCGAAATTGGCGTACTGTTTAAAATTGGTAATTTCTATGTTGCACATTTCAGCTATTTTCCTGATGGCGATCTGCAGCTGAGAATCAGTTTGGTAATCATAATATAACTTCCGATTTGATTCTTCCGCAACCTTGTGTCTTACATACTCTCTGAGAAGTTCTCTAATTTCATCAGAAGTAGCCCTGGTATTTAGCTGTTTATAAAGGTCTTCAAAACCAGGATAAAGTGAGTGATCAAAGCTGTCATATTCGCTCAATTCTTTGAACAACTTCACATTGTTTGAGTACTGTGCGTTAACATAAGTGTCAATCAATCCGGTGCTTCGTATCCTCTCAAACTCACGCAGCTTCCAAAGATCAGGTTCAGGAAATTTCGCTTCAACATTCGGCTCAACGCCTTTTTCCTGTACTGATTCGCCTGATGGTAAATACCATTTGGCAATTGTAATCTTTACTGCATTATTCAGCTCTGCATCAAGAGGGTATATCTGCTGGACTGATCCCTTGCCAAAAGTTTTCTCTCCAATAATTGCAGCTCGATTATGCTCTTTCAAAGCGCCTGCAATTATTTCAGATGCTGAAGCACTGCCGCCATCAACAAGAATTACGAGCGGAAGGTCGGTATATTTTGTTTCAGATGTAATAAATACTTCTTTAACTTTGTCAGATGTTTCCGGATTTTTGCTCATTTTTTCGGTAACAACTTTTCCCTGATCCAAAAATAAGTTTGCAACCCTTACGGCAGCATCCAAATAACCGCCGGGATTGCCTCTCAAATCAAGGACCAATCCTTTGGCCCCTTTAAGTGAATCTATTGCACCCTTTATAAGCTTATCCGAATCCTTCGAAAAGCTTACAAACTGGATATAGCCAATATCACCGGGAAGCATTCCAAACCCGATTAAATCCAATTTTATTTCTTCTCTTGTCAGGGCAATTTCGATTGGTTTTTCCCATCTCAGACTAAAAACTTCGATTTTGACCGGAGTACCGGGTTTACCTCTGAGTTTCTCAACAATATCTATAAGTTCTCCATTCGCAGTCGATTCTCCTTCAACCCTTATAATTTTGTCGCCACTTCTGAGATTTGCCTTATGGCATGGCCCACCAAGTATTGATTCTTCGATTGTAAGCCATCTTATCCCAGCTCTGTCTTTTCTCATACTTACTCTTGCACCAATCCCGCCATACTTACCTTCAAGGTCTTCTTTCTGGAGTTTCTCAATATCTTTCTTATCCATAAATATTGTATGCGGATCAAGTGAAGAACAGATCGCCTTCGCAGCTCTTTCAATTATTTTGATCGGGTCTATCTTTGACGGATCATCATACTGATTCAACAACAAATCGATTATGCCTTCAAGAAGAGAAAAATCGTATTTTGGTTTACTACTGCTGGATCTGTCTATAATATCCGCAAGATGATTTTTCTCCAAGACTGATCGCGCTATCTCACCCAAATGACTTGGTTCTTCTGATAATTTCTTTATATGCGCCTTAACCTGAGGAAAAAGCATCATCCCGGCAAGGCATAACGCAGCCTCATCCTTAATTTGTTTAGATCTTGTATCCGTAAACAATTTCAAGACAGTTTTTCTGCTATCCAAAATACCCGCCCAGTTAAACATGATCTTCGAGATTCTGACCTTAGTTAAATCATCTGTGGAAGCAAAAATGCCCTTCAGCTGTTTTACACAAGCATCTTTGACTCCTTCTTCCAAATCCTTCGCTGGAATGAGCCTTGAAAAAGCACTGACAGCGCTATTTTGTACAAAATCATTCTTGCTTGCTGTGAGATCTATGATTTTTGTAAGGTATTTTTGATCTGACCCTTCTTTTAATAATATATAAACAGCTGCAAGTTGTTGAAGTTCATTGTTGGAGTTGAGATGCTTTTCAAGTACATCCTTCTGTCCTCTTGTTGTAAGCTGTATTTTATTCACAAGTTCCCAATATTGGGAGCTATCCTCAGTCAGCTTATTAAATTGAGAGTCAACAGCAGTTCCATCCTGCAAAAACAACAAGCTTTGCAAAACCCATGGAACCAGGATAATTGAAGCTATAATTCTCATATGTCCTCCTTATTTATTTAATATACTTTCAATGTATGTTTTATTCCACTAATACTACGAATTTAAGACGCTTTATTAGCCTTCTTTTGTTGATTCAGGTAGGTTTAATCATTTCGTGTGTGCCAAATATCATTATAAACAACGATCTCGCCAAGAATTCGCAGACACTGTTTGAATTTTATCAAAACTGCATCAAAGCCGGTGAGTATGACAGATCCTATTTTTTGTTCAATAGTTCATTTCAGGAAGAAATTAACCGGACGGTATACATTCAGGTAATGAGCAGATTTGTAACACTCAGAGAGTTTATACTTTCTCTTAA
>JACQRL010000244.1 GCA_016206485.1 Planctomycetota bacterium
ACACGGAGAAAACGCCAGATTACTCAGATAAAGAAATATAGCTTGATTCCTATATCTGTGCCATCAATCGGTGAAATCTGTGGAGGAAATCGCGAAACGTCGCCTAATTGCAAGATTGAAGAAACAATAAATATATGAGAATTACTTTTTGTAGCCTACTTTATCAAGACCGCCGTTTGTTTTATGATCAAGATAATCAATTGATTTACTGATAGTTGAAATGCCGGGTTCCCCCGGATTAAAGAGTGAATTATGATCCAAATCACATATATCTATAAACAAAGTTTCGATCTTATGTTTTTGCAAAGATTTATACACGATTGTTGTGCTCTTGTAATTAAAATCTTTGTCACCTGAAATAAGAACAATCCTATTGTTTTTCCTTAGCTTATTCAAAGCTTCAGGCCACGTATTCAAACCAACACGAATTTTATCAGTTTTAGTGGATTGTAAATAGCTGTCAAATCCCTCCACACCGCAAATATGAAATGATCCATTAAAGGCATCCGGTATTTCTGACAATATGACCGATGATGTCCGGCCTCCTCCTGAAAATCCGCTCAAATAGATCCGATCCATATTTATTTTATACTTATGCAATACATATTTCCGCGCCTCCATAGCCCGCCTCATACGAGTTCCTGTTTCAATAAAATTCCCTGACCTGAGCGGAGATATCCAGATCAGTTTCTTTTCTCTGAATATTGAAAACCATTCCTCTTGAAAAGGAGAATCATCATTAGGCGATATATAGACTAATAGTCCATAATTTTCCTGTTCCGTATATTCCTCAGGAACAAAAAGGCTAAATCGTAAATTATCACTGCTGAAATCCTTAATTTGTGTTATAGGTTCTTTGGTGTAATGAGTCAGGTCGCAGCAGCGTTTATCTGTACAGGGATCCTGCCCATCAGCTTTAATAATAGAAAGATTACAAGGAGAAAATGTCTTGTCCTTTAATGGAGTCTCTGCCATTGTTGATTTCATAACGATTTCGCTTATCCACTCCAAAAGCTTATTTGAATCGATCCGGCCATCGAAATTTTTTATATTTTTGCAGTATTTTTGAAATCTGTCGACCACATCATCATTATTAGCCGCCTGAGCTTTTTTCGTTTCCGGCAAACTATCTACAACACATAAACCCGCAATTGTTATCAATGAATCCGGAAAAATATCGTCAAGCGCTTCCAGCTGTGCGACGGTTGATCCCAAAATAACTTTCCATGGATTAACCCAATATTTACCAATTATGTATTTTAACAGTGAGTTAAACTTGGCTTGTAAATTTCTCATATCAGAAGGATTAATCTCGCAATAAATTACGCAAATTTTTTGTTTATTGACTAGCGGCTCAATATTCTGTTTATGGAACTTTGATATAGTTTTTTGCTCAGTTTCATTTGGAATAAAAAATAATAAAAGAGGCCTTTCAACATTAGTAATTACATTGATATGAGTGTAGTCTTTAACCTCCCTGACTTTCTCCATAGGATCCGGATGATATACGGCAAGTTTAAATAATGATCCATCGCCAAAGTGAAATTCATCAAGATATGGACCAGTATGATATTGCTGACTGTATGCATAGCCCGCAATCAACAGAAAATTCAGTACAAAGATAACTTTGGCAATTTTCATTATCATGATAGCAGACGAATATGACTACAATCTACATTTCGAAATATTTAAACCCAAGATTAGCTGATCTACCCAGATATATTAGTTAAACTTTTCTCTTCTTCGGAGCTCTGCACCCATTATGAGGTATCGGTGTCAGATCCTCGATTGACAATATTCTGATTCCGCCGCCATGAATTACCCTGACTGCAGGCTCTTTTCCCTGACCAGGACCTCTAACCTTGACTTCAACCTGTTTGACACCAAATTTCTTTGCCTTAGCTAAAAGCTGTATTGATGCCTGCTGAGCAGCAAATGGAGTTCCCTTCCTGGTTCCTTTAAACCCTGCTGTACCGGCTGAAGCCCAACAAAGAACATTTCCCTCCAGATCAGAAAGTGTGATAATGGTGTTATTAAATGTGCTCAAAACATTTAAAATCGCGCTATCAACAACCCTTTTAACTTTCTTCTGTGCATTCATATTAAGTCACATATCATGCAACATAAAACATAAAACACAAGAAAAGTTTCAAGTACTATTGGATAAGTCCCTCTTATTTTGACCTTTTTTCTAACTTCCCATTACAGTTAGGGCACTGATAGGAAACACTTTTTGTACAAGCTTCACAAAACGTACATTTCGAGCTGCAAGAGTACACATCCTGATCCGGAATAGACTTACTACACTTCTTACATACCGCCATATCTTTTCCTTTAATATCAATTCCTAAATTCTTACAAACACTTTTTACTACATCTTTAACAGTCGTTAGAACATACATGTTTGCGGGGCTGATTGCCTTCTGCTCTGCAGGATAAATATCTAAATACACAAAAACATTTGCGGAAGATTGGTCGTCTAACAATTTAAGAAGGTCATTATTACATTTTTTTAAACCTGATATACGCAATGCCTTGGCCCCATGAATTCTCACTAGAGGATCGCTGCTCTTTAACAAATCTGTTATTGTCTGGCTAAGATCTTTAATCCCAAGTCTTGCAAGAGCGCAAGCTGCCCTCCCTCTCACCAGCTCATTACTGTCTTTCAACAATTCTCGAAGCTTATTTACATGGCTTGTAGCTTTTAACTCAGCAAGAGCCCAAGCTGCATATGATCTGCATATCGGATCCTGATCTTTTAAAAGAGTGCTGATGTTATTTGCATGTTTTTTTGAACCTAAAAATGCAAGACTCATTGTTGCTTTAGTCCTTACCTGACCTTCACTGTCATTTAACAACACAGCAATGTTTTCAGAATAACCTTTCAGCCGTAGAAATCCTAGCGTATCTACGGCGTTTTGTCGGACCAAACTATCACTATGAACCAAAAATTTTATTATCTCACTGCCATACTGCTTTGCTTCAAGCTCACCCAAGGCAAAAATAGCCCATGTAACGACATTATTATCTTTATCATTAAGTAAGTCGGCTATCTGCTTAGTAAATTCCTTAGCTTTAAATGCAGCAAGTGCCTGCAAGGCATAGTTACGTATATCTGCTGATGAATCTGTAAGTAATAGAGCTATATCAGCAGCATGCTTTTTGGAACAAGCGTTCTTTAGTGCTGCTATTGCATTTGCCTTTACATTTGCATCAGAGTCTTTTAATAACAGCGCAATTTTATCAATATGCTCGACGGATTTAAGAGCATCGAGAGCTTGCACAGCATAAGCCCTAACAATAGATACTTCATCATCCAACAATTTGGCAATTTTACCTGTGCTCTCTTTCGCTCCTAACCTTACCAAACCGTCAAGACCCCTGATTCTGGTCTGCGGGTCACTGTTGCTGAGATCATTTAAACATTGCTGTATTTGATTCTGTCTCTCATCCTGATCACAAGTGAACGAATTAACACAAATCACAAATAATAGAAAATTAATCACATTCGCCCTCTATAAACATCCGAGCAGACTTTTTAACCAATGGTTTAAAGCGCCTAACATCATAAAAATAACGCCAGGCGCATAAACGGATTTCGTATTACGAGTTTATGAACTATTATGAACAATGAGTTATGAGTTACAAGATCAACGATAAAATGGGCCTAAATCAAACAAGATGAATTGTGTTTTATCTTCATCTCTTTTGTTCAGAATGAAACCAAGCCCAAGTTTGGCAGGGACATTTCCAAGAAATGGGATCATGAATCTGAATTCGATACCTGCTGATACTCTATACTCACCTTTAAATAAATTATTAAGATGGTCTTCTACGTTTCCAATGTCGTAGAAAAACGCCAGATGGATCTGTCTGTAGACAAGCGGGATCCCATATTCAACGGATTGTATAAGCATCGCATTACCGCCAACCGGGCGACTGTTTTCACGCGGGCCAACTCCCCTGAATCTGAAGCCTCTGGGTCCTGTCAATCCGCCTCCGAAAAATCTTTCAGGAACAGGAGTAACCTTCGTTTCGTCAAATTCCTCCAACCATCCGAATCTCGTTACCAAACTCAGACTTTGGTAGATATTTTTATCCTGCTGATAAACAGGAAAATGCGCCTGATTTTCAATTATCAGCTTCCCCATATCAAAATCACTGTTCAATATTTCGTCGAAAATTTCATAAGATATCTCAAACCTATATCCTTCTGAAGGTATGATCGTGCTGTTTCTGTTGTCATAAACAAGCGACGGAATTACTGATCCAAAAATATTTGTTCCTTCCAGATCCTTAATAATCTGCGGGGAATTTTGGGATACGTCTCTGAGCTGCAATACATCATATCTAAATGCAAAACCTGCAGATAAATTTTCCCATCTCTTGACAATACCGGTTTCGCCTCCCACTCTCTTTTCAACATAACCCTCACGCACAATTCTTATGTTGGATAATCTCAGATTATATCCGACATCCATATCAAATAAATATGGTTCGATAAATGTCATGTCGTACTGCTGTCTTTTTGTCTGGGGCATCGCTCTTAATGAGAAAATTTGACCTGCGCCTGAAAAAGCATCGAGTACTTCATCAAAACTTGTGGGAACATCGGAAATATCAAAGTTATGCTGGGCAAAATTGATCAATCCTGTCGCGCCAAATGCATCAGAATAACCGACTGCCACGTTTAACAACGCCGTACTTCCCTCCCTCACAGTTAATTCGATATCTTTTACATTCGGATCTGTTGTGTCCAAAATTCTTGGTTCTATAGGGGGCCTGAACTCACCTTCTATCGGGGCTCTGGATTGAAACCACCCCCTATCCATCAATCTTTCAACAGCCCTGTCGATTCCTTTCGGATTAATCGGTTCACCGGGTCGTATATCGCTTCTTAAATCAAGTCTTATTCTTGACTCCTTTGTCTTGGTATTGCCTTTAATACTAATTTGTCCGACCATTACCTGGTTCCCCTCTTCAATTTGAAGCCGGATCTTTATATTTTTCATATCTTCCAGAATAATCCATTCCGATTTCACTCTGGCATTCAAATATCCTTGACGATCGTACAAATCCTTAATTTTCCTTTCAGATTTTAGAAGCTTTTCTTCGGTAAAGATATCCCCGCTTTTCAGCAGAAGAACATCATCGATATCCTGTTTGGTTATTTTTTCATAGCCTTCAGCAGTGATTTCACTTACGTTAAACTGTTGCCCGGGATCGATGTAAATCGTGATATCTGCCCATTTTTTATCCGGTCGAAAAGAAACATCCTTGACAAAAACAGCACTTTCTGAGGGAACCTCTAAATATCCCTGACTTTCCCTTAAATACCGCTTTATTCTTTCTAAATCACTAGACAACCAGCTCCAAACAAACGGATTGCTCTGAATGAAACTGCTTTCGCGCAGGGACATCCTGCTTTTAATCTCATCGGCATCCAACTTGACCGGAGATTCAATTATGATGTTATCAATAAACGTTTTGGAACCCTCACTTATATGCCAGACGACATCGAATACCTGCGAATTCTTATATTGTTTTGGTTTTAATTCATACTTGATCTCACAAAAATGAAATCCTTTATCACGATAGTGGTCATCAATACCCTTCTTTAATCTGGAAAATCCAAGCTCATCGACATAAAACGGAGATTTAAACTGAATCACCTCGTTCAGCAATACCTCTGAAGATACCTCACTTGAACCAACAAACGACATTTCCAGGATTTTCTTTCTCTCAATGACTCTGAACTTAATCACGAGTTTATTCAAATCCTGCGGATCAGCAGAAATTTCTCTCTTTATATCACTAAAATAGCCTGTCTGCCAGAGCGCTTTAAGATCATCATTTACGTCCTGAAGCCTGAAACCTTTCCCGACTTTAATTTTGAACAGATTCTTTAATACTTCGAAATCATGGATTATAAAACCTTCACCTTCGATTTGAGAAACTTCTTTACCTTCAAAGTCCGCTTCCTGACAAAACAACATCAAAAAGCAAAATACTTGAATCATTGAATAATAACATTAGAACTTGACACTCCATTATCTAGAAATAAATCATATTCAGATGAATTGTCCCTATTGCAACCAACAAAACACGCAAGTTATAGATTCGCGCCTGACAAACGGAGATAACTGTATCAGAAGAAGGAGAGAGTGCCACTTCTGCAAAAAAAGATTTACCACGTACGAAAAATCTATAAGCAATGCACTGATGGTGGTTAAAAAAAACGGATCGAAAGAATATTTCAATAAAAAGAAAATTAAAGAAAGTCTTTCAGTCGCCTGCAATAAAAGGCCGATGGACAAAAAGGTACTTGATGATCTGGTTGATAATATCGAAAGAACCGTTCATAAAAGGTTTAAATACGAGGTCCCGACGAGTGCCATTGGAAATCTTGTGCTATCTGAACTCAAAAAAGTAGACCAGATTGCCTATATACGGTTTGCTTCAGTCTATAGAGAATTCAAGGACCTAGTAGATTTTGTACAGGAAATAAAATCTGTTACAAAACAGGTGAGATAACTGAATTTATCTACTAATTCCAGGATTAAAATACTACAATATTAGCTTTATGAGTGTACACAAAGTAAGGGTTGTGTGTTCAATTTTAAAATTTAAACTTTGAACTTTGAATTTAAAAGGGGGAGTAGCTCAGTGGTAGAGCATCGGCCTTTTAAGCCGGAGGTCGAGGGTTCGACCCCCTCCTCCCTCATTTCATTACGATTTTATTGTGAAATATTAAATATTAATTATAAATGTAAAATGCATATTTCAAAATTGTACACTTCGCAATGTTGAATAAACAC
>JACQRL010000235.1 GCA_016206485.1 Planctomycetota bacterium
ACACTGAAGAGTAAGACAAGAAGTATGATCAAAATTGGGAATCTATGCTTTCTGATTTTTTTTGACAACAAATATGCGAATGAAGGAGCGCGAACAGATATAGGATCACCACTTATATAATTTTGCAGATCACTCTTCAACTCCAGCATAGTCTGGTATCTTAGAGAGGGATCTTTCTCCATACACTTATCAATTATAAGCTCTATCTCCGGGGCAACCTTTACCTCGCAAACAGAATTCAGTCGTTGTGGTGATGTTTCGAGTACTTTTTTTAAGATTTCAATTGGATCGGCTCCATCATAAGGAGACTTACCTGAAAAACAGCTGTACATAGTAGCACCAAGCGAATAGATGTCCGCCCTGCAATCGATTTCTTTTCCGTTTATTTGTTCAGGGGACATGTAATTCGGAGTTCCTATAATATTGCTATTATTTACAGTCAGTGAATTTCCAAGTTTCTTGGCAATACCAAAATCAAATACATATGGCCAGCCTGATTTATCTACAACTATGTTTTCCGGCTTAATATCACGGTGAACAATATTGTGCTGATGTATAGAATGCACAGTTTCGCAAATCTTAATGAAAATAGTTATAAAACCTTTCTCAGATAACTTATCGGGCAATTTACCTAGTGTAAAACCAGCGATATACTGCATTGAAATATAATACTTCCCAGCTATATCATTTATTTCGTATATAGGAACAATGTTTGGATGCTTTAAACTGGCGATTAACTCTGCCTCTCTAATGAACCTTTGTAGTGAATCAGCATCAACACTGTTTAAAATCTTTAATGCTACATAGGTTCTTAGTTTTGTATCATATGCTCTGTATACTGAGCCGGCTCCACCTTCACCAAGCGTTTCAGCTAATATATATTTTCCAAATTGCTTGCTCGGATCTCTTGACAGCTCTTCTATATCCTCATCAGGAGGCTCATTTGACAGCAAATCAATTATATTACGATACAGACGTGGAGTTTCATGCTGATCCATTTCAATTATTCTATAATATTCGCCATTGAACTCAATCATCGGCCAGATTACAAAACTCCGGCAGCATCTGTAGTTCTTTCACAACCTTTAGAAGTTACTATCGATATATAAGATGTACTTTCAAATTCAGAACAAAGTCGTACTATTTTATCAGTTTTTATGACAAAAATAACGAAGGATTTTTTGGTAAGGGAAATACACAGGATTATGAATGGCAAGGTTAGAAAAGCCCACATAAGAGATACCATTAATTTGTTATTCGACGTACTATCGACTAACCTCAAAGAGCGCAATTCCATAGAAATCCGAAATTTTGGAGTATTTAAGGTCGTAGAATCAAATCGAACTAAAGTACGTGATTTCCGAAAAAACAAAGAGCTGATAATAAAAAAGAAAAAAAAAGTAAAATTCGTTTCTGGCAAGAAATTAGCAGGATTATTAAACGATTAGTTCTGGAACAGATTTTGTTTACTGATATCGATCTTATATCCCATTATCTTCGATGGGAGCAATATCTTTCCTGAGCCATCTTTTTCCAACCTTGCTTCATGATGCTTTTTCCACTCCGGATCAGACCAGAACTTTTCAAGGAACCATTCTACTGCCCCTTTGCTGACAACAGGTTTATTACTCGTATGTTTTTCATAGAATATCCCTTCGAACACCACTACAGATGCATAAGCAAGCACAACTGTTGTCAAAAACAACACTATAACCCAAAGTATCGGAGACTTTTGCTCCTGAATCACAACCGGCCTTCTGAATGAAGGAGCTGATCTGGATGATCTTTTCTCAGGCTGTAAAGTCTGCTCTTCTTCTAACTGAGTTGTTTCCTCAAGCTCCAGACCGCTGACATCAGTAGATCCGGCAACAGGAGTTTCCTCAGGAACTTCCTGAAGAAGATCAGTCTCGAAATTTGAACCCTCAACCAGTTCTTCGACAAGAATATCATCAGTTTGGCCACCACTAGCACCCTTCACTGTATCCTCAACAGATGAAGTGCTGCCCTTCACAGGATCTTGTCTAATTTTCTCTATATCTTCCTTTTTAAATTTCATTTTATTCTCACTTCGAAATGCCCTGATTTCACCCTCAGAAACCATCCTCTTTAATTCATCTTCAGCTATTTTCAGTTCCTTGAGAACCTCATCAAACGAGAAGAAATCTGCCATACCTATATATATCGTAAAAAATATGGAAATTTAAGACAAATAAAAGTCATTATTTGGTCGGATCCTTAGGGCCAGACTCTTTTAATCTTTTAACCATTTCTTTGTAGTAAGTTTTAACATCATTTAAAGCCTGCTGAACAGGTGTAGGAATAGAAATCATCTGAGTATCGTATGTTATGTCTCTAACACCGGCTAAATCAACTCCTAAGCCAGTTATTCCAATTTTATATAAGGATAGTGTAACCCTTTTACTCAGATTATGGCCTTCTGGTACATCCAAATTCTTTTTTCCAAGATCATCCATCGGCCTGTGGTGAAGGACCATAATATAACTTGTTCCTGATTGAGTTTGTGTTGTACCCACAACAAAACCCTCAGACGATCCATCCTGAGATACTGTTTGAGCAAACAATTTGGACTGATTATTTCCAAATAATGTACTAAACACGACCACCAACAGAACAATGACCATACCGCTCAAAAAACCAATGATCATATTAAGATTTTCAATCCCTTTACTTTTCATAAAAATTCCTCCGAATAAACATTCTATAAAGTAGGACGCTTATTTCACCAAATTTACTGCCTTTTTGAATGCTTTAATAATTTCATTAACATCTCCGTCTGAAAGAGCCGGGGTTATGAACCAGGTTTCAAACTGACTTGGCGGAATAAAAACCCCCGATTCCAAAAATGCCCAGAAAAACGACTTAAACTTCTCTTTATTAGAAGTCATCACATCATTTAAAGTTCTTATCTCATTATTTGTAAAAAACAGCGTTATACATCCGGGATAATATGCTATTTGGCAATCCTTCAAATTACGTTTATTCAAAATTTGATTAAACTCTTTAGAAATCAATTGGGTCACAGCATTAATTTGTGAATAAGGGTTTAAATTCTTCAGTTCCAATAAAACAGCAAGTCCTGCTGCTGAAGCAACCGGATTACCTGACAACGTTCCTGCCTGATAAACAGGACCTTCAGGTGATAATAATGACATTATCTCTTTTCTTCCGCCAACTGCAGCAAGAGGAAATCCACCACCTATTATTTTCCCCATGGTTGTCAGATCAGCACTCACCCCCAAAATATCCTGATACAATCCGAATTTAAATCTGAATCCTGTTATAACCTCATCAAATATAACAAGTATGTTATGCTTCCTTGCGCTGACAATCTCCTTAATGAACTCATCTGAAGGAATAACCAGCCCCATATTGCAAGCAATCGGCTCAACAATGATCGCAGCAATTTCAGAATGCTTACTTTCTACAATTTCCTTCAGAATCTTCGGATCATTATAAGGAATCGAGATCGTGTATTTTGTAATTTCATCCACTAATCCTTCGCTAGTTGGTTTTGAATATGTTAGCCCGCCAGAACCAGAACTTACAAGAAGTGAATCAGAATGACCATGATAGCATCCATCAAACTTCAAAATAGTGCCTTTACCTGTAAATGCCCTTGCAAGCCTGATTGCTGTCATGCAGGCTTCAGTACCGGAATTTACAAATCTGATTTTTTCCAATGACTTAGATGAGCTCGCGATAAGTTCAGCAAGCCGAATTTCAGGAACAGAAGTCGCACCAAAACTTGTTCCATAACCAATCTGATTGTTAATCAATTTAGAAACATTGGGATTTGCGTGTCCGAGAAAAATCGCTCCATAGGACATTACAAGATCTATATAACTATGTCCTTCCAGATCAAAAATCCTGCTTCCCTTTCCCTCCTTGACTACAAAAGATTTGCCGCCTACTGACTTAAATGCTCTAACAGGACTATTCACGCCTCCAACCAGAACAGAATCTGCAATATTTATAAAAGACTTTGGATTTGAAGAATCATTGAGCAATTCTAACGTCATTATATTGGAATTAATAATAACAATTCCTATACAATACTAAAATGAAGTTATTGTTCAATGTAATTTGAAGTATGAGTAATTTATCTGAAGGAATAAAAGTCAGTGAGTACATTTTAATCAACAAAATTGATCTTGACACCTTCAGTGAGGTATGGAAAGCCAGACACTACGTTCTAGACAAGAAAATTGTCGCTATAAGGTTTCCCTTATCCGATGCATACTCCGATTTTCTAAAAAATCTCGCTTTAAAGTTTCCGACACTGACAAATCCGTCGCTTGCCAAGCCTGTAGGAATCGGTTTCGATAATGAACAACCGCATCTTATTCTGGAGTGGTATGATGGTAAAGATTTAAACAATTTCATAGATACAGACGGATTAGTCCCGCCAGTATATGCAATAGATATATGCATACGACTACTTGTACTCCTTGAATATTTAAACGAAATGGGGTTTGTTTATCCGGAACTAAAACCAACAAATATTCTTATCAGGAAAGAAAAGCTCACTACACCCAAAGGTCCAATAAAATATTCATATTCATTTAAACTCATCGATATTGGGGTGGATTTCTCACATGCTAAACAGCTTATTAAGAGCTTCAGATCAGATCCGATCCATATGTTCAAAGGCACAAATATCTATAAATCACCTGAATTCTTTTCCCAGCTGAAAGTTGATGAACGTTCTGATATCTTCTCTGTTGGAGTTATTCTTTACAAAATGTTGACAGGCGAATTTCCACACGGAGTCGAACTGCCCAGCGACCTAAACCCGGTTGTTACAGATTATCTGGACCACATTACTAAAAAAGCATTAGCAAACGATAGAGACAACAGATATTCTAACTACTATGAACTGAAAAAAGATCTCATCCAGGCAAAAAAGCGCCTTCTTAACTCTGATGTGACTCAAATTATCCAAAATCCGCTGAAAAAACTTGCTTCAAAAACCAGAGATCTAATACCCGTATTAAAAAAAATTACCAAAGGTACGATCGCTATACTGCTTTTAGTAGGACTTTTCTATCTTGGATCAAAGTTATTTAAACGATCCGACAACATTGAAACAATAAACACTTCATTTCTCAGAATTACAAGCATCCCACTCGGCTGTGAAATTTTTATAGATAATAAAAGCTCAGGAACAACTCCTGCAGTGATCCGAGTAGACAAAACCAAAAAAACCATTATAACATTTCAAAATAGATTTTATAAAGATAGAAAGCTGGTTCTTGAACCAAAATCTGATAACGGGACTTATTACGATATATACGATCTGGAAACAAAAGAAAAACTTCAAACCTTGAATATTATGAAGGAGTCGCTGGAAAATGTAAAACTCGCAAAAAAGAAAGCTTGGTTGAAAATAGATACTCTGGATGTTACTGGAGCTAATATTTATATCAATAGCGAACCAAAGGGAACTTCTCCTACAAACCATATGGAAATCGAAGCGGGCGTTCACAACATTGCTATTCAAAAAGAAGGATATCAGGAGATTTCATTTGACTATATTATAGACAGCGAAGTAATTTTTGAACGAAGCGTACAACTTCTGAGTTTAGATTCACCTATTGACTCCACTCCAAAACTTGCAATTAGTTCAAAACCATCAGAAGCAATTGTTATAATAAACAATAAGGAAGCCGGGAAAACCCCTTTGGAGGTGCAAGTCAACACAGGAACATATGTAATTTCAATACACAAAGAATTTTTTGATAGTGATACATACACCATTGATATAAAAAAATCACACTCATTTGTCTTCGCATCTTTAAGAAGAAAACAGTGTAAAACAATTTTTCGGATAACTCCTGCAGATGCAAGTCTGACTCTTAAGTCTTCTACATCAGACAAACAGTTTGAAATCAAAGACAAAACCACTGTTGTCCCGGCTGATGAATATGAACTCACTGCCCAGAAAAGCGGCTACCGAACTCTTTTCAAGAAAATAACGGTTTCCGGCGAAACACAAATAGATGTCGAAATGACCAAGCTCAACCCAAGCAAAATCATTCTACGCACTGAAATTCCGTCCGGAAACGTATACATAGACGATAAATTCATCACTGAGATCAAATCCACCACAACGATACTAAACGACATAACTCCAGGTGAACATCAACTTATTTATTCAGGAGTTCTCCGAAAGATAACAACTTTTGAAAATGAGGCTACCACAATTACGTTTTCACCCGATGACCTTGAAGTTGTTGAAATTCCAAGCGGTTATTTTACCTATGGCTCATCCAACCGTGATCCATTTTCGCAGGAACAAATCAGAGTAAATTTGGACAAATTTTATATTGATAAATTCGAACTTTCTAACGAGAAGTACACCCTTTTTCTCGAATATATACGAAAAACAGGCGATCACACCAAATGCATTCCGTCAGAAGGAGACAAAACCCACGCCCCATACTTTTCTGATAATGCAGCGTTCAATGAAAGAAATCAGCCGGTCGTTGGGATAGACTTTTATGATGCCATGGCCTACGCAAGATGGTGCGGAAAAGATATCCCGTCAGAAATGCAATGGGAAAAGGCAGCAAAGGGTCAAACACTCTACATGTATCCGTGGGGAGACACCAAAAAACCAGCCAATACCAATGCATCTGGCGTAGCAGATGGATATTCATATCCTGCACCGGTAAACAGCTTTGAACCCGGAAAAAGCGTATACGGATGTCACAACATGGTAGGCAACATTTCTGAATGGTGCAAAATAGGCATAGACAGCACATATCAAGCGACAAGAGGCGGATCTTTTATGGATAGTATAGAATTCTGCACTGTCACAACGAGGGCTAAAGAAGATTCATCAATTAAAAGAAGCTTTGTTGGCTTTCGCACAGTGTTAAACATTAACGTTTCAAACCCAAAGTAATTGAGATACTTTTACATCCTTCTCCTAATAACAATGATGTCCTGCAGCACAGAATCATCGATCGAACGTATGCTGGCTAAACTTGATAAAAATATAGTCTCAATAAAACACGAAATAAAAAATCAAACAGATCATATGATCAATGACTATGATGCGGATAGCTCGGGAATAGCAGATTCAGTCTTTCTAATCTTGCGCGAGAAGGTAATTAGCGATGAAACCACCGGCAGCCAACAAAAGTTCGACTATGATAAAACAATTAAAGAACCAGAAAAATATACTGGTAAATATTTTCAGGCAGATGGACTTTTAGTAAAAGTCAAGCCGGAACAGGTAAGAAACACCATGAACTATCAACTTTTTTTGATCGACAAGCAATTAAATATTTATATCGTGTATCTCGTTACTGAACCGGATGACGTAATGTATATAAATGAAGATTACGTGGTTTGCACTTCTCTTTTTGTAAAATTTGTCAGAGTCACGGTCAATGGAGAAAGCAAGTATGCACCGCTTTTTGTGACTAAAAGCATAAAAATATACTACTAGATGAACAAACTAAAAAATCTGTGGGCTCCATGGAGATTTAAATACATTAAAGAGCATAAAAAATCTTCCTGCTTTTTTTGCGAGTATCCTAAAACACCTGCAAAAGATAAAAGTAATCTTATCCTTTACAGAGGTAATCATTGTTTCTGTATAATGAATAGATTTCCATACAATGCAGGGCATCTGATGATAGCCCCATATAAACACACTTCCACATTAGATAAAATTACTACAGAAGGAAAAATTGAAATTATGGATTTCATTTCATATGCGATAAAAACTTTAAAGATATCCCTTGGCAGTCAGGGGTTCAACATTGGAGCAAACCTCGGAAGATCTGGAGGCGCGGGAGTTCCTGGTCACATTCATGTGCATATAGTTCCAAGATGGGAAGGAGACACAAATTTCATGCCCATACTTGCTAATACAAAAGTTGTAATAGCTTATTTACAAACATTATATGACAAATTGCATAAACAGTTTAAATCCATTGCGAACAGTGACTAGTTGATGACACAACTTTCATAAAATATATCATAAAAAACATGAAAAAAATACTAGTAGTCGAAGACAATAAGAGAATCCGTGAAATAATAACTTTTACATTAAAAAATAAGGGCTATTCGATTGATGAGGCAGAAGATGGAGAAAAGGCTCAGGAACTTATTAACCATACCACTTATGATTTATTAATCCTGGATGTAATGCTTCCGGGTGTTACCGGTTTTGAAATTGCTGAACACGTACGCGAAAAAAAGTTAAACTCAAAAATTTTGATGCTTTCTGCAATTACACAAGGAACTTCTCTAAGTGATCAGGAAATGCAGGCAAAAGCCCAGGTCGATGCATTCGTAAGCAAGCCCTTCAAAATTAATGACTTAAGTTCGACAGTAGACTCATTACTGCAATCATCTTGAACTCAGTATTATGTTACGTTGCGTGATTTCCTCCACAGATTCCTCAGATTAAGGAGTTTGATGACACAGATACGAGAGTCAGGCAAAATTAGTATGAACC
>JACQRL010000232.1 GCA_016206485.1 Planctomycetota bacterium
ATCTAGATCTCCTTGTTTGAGTGTTAATATTTCATAGCCAATTTGTTTGCTTATGTTTTCCGCAGTTTCGATAACTTTTTGCGATTGGGTAGCTACGTATATTGCCTTGGTAGTCTGATTTGCCAAAACAAGATCATCGAACCAGAATGTCATAGTAGGGATTGCGATACAGTCAATAGCGGGTTTACCGGTTCGACATTTAATGAGTTGAAGTCAACAATATCAATCTGATTTTGTACAGACTTAGCAATAGCAATTGCAGAAGGTCTTTTATATTCAATCTGGTTTGTCCTGATAGTCAAAATTACATTTGTTTGTGATGGTTCGAATGAATCTACGATTTGAAAGTCCAGTAGCCATCTCAGATAGTGTGTGACCAGCCCTGCTCTTCCTATTATCTGTGTAATAGAGTTTCCAGTAATGTATTTTGCTATTGCTTTGGCAATAGTCAGTTTGTCAAATTGCCTTGCAGAACTGCTTCGGATACAGGTGCATTTTTTTATTCCTTTGGCATATGCTTCACGGAGAATTTTGGAATCTTCCGGGTCACATACAGTTAAAGCATTAGTATCATTTAATTTAGAAGTAAATTCGAGTACAGATTTATCAGGTTCTGAAATTTTTCTGGGGTTTATTTCAGTAATACTGTTGGTAAGCCTGGATATTTTCAGCGACGTGATATCGGCAACCGGTTTTATTAAAACTAGTAGCATCCTTTTTTTGCAAGATCCCTGGCAATAAGTATTTTTTGTATTTCATTTGTTCCCTCGAAAATTCTGTTTACTCTTGCATCACGATAAAATCTTTCTAAGGGAAGCTCTTTCATATAGCCCATGCCACCATGTATCTGGATTGCATGATCTATAACCTTGCTCACTGCCTCGGTGCAGTAAGATTTTACTATAGCAGCTTCGCGGTGAACTTTTTGCTCGTGATCAAACATATATGCGGTACGGTATACAATGCTTTCCATTATGTATATCAACGAAGCCATTTCTGCAAGCATAAATTGAATTGCCTGGTGATTAATAATCGGAGTGTTGAAGGTCACCCTTTGTTGGGAGTACTTAATGCTGAGATCGGTGACTTCCTTTGATGTTCCGATGCATGCTGCGCCGAGGGAAATTCTCCCAACATTTAATGTATACATGGCAACTTTAAATCCTTCACCGACATTGCCGAGTACGTTCTCATCAGGGACTTCGCAGTCTTCGAGGAATACTTCAGGAGAATGCATTGCCTTTAAGCCCATTTTATCGTCATTTGAACCAATTTTGACACCTTTGAATCCTTTTTCTACTATGAACGCAGTGATTCCTCCATAAGCTTTTAAGTTTTTATCGTTTGCTGCATACACAATTAATATGTCTGCCAGATCAGCGTTTGTAATCCATACCTTTTGCCCATTTAAAATCCATCTATCCCCTTTTTTTTCGGCTGTTGTCTGCAAATTTTGTGCATCACTTCCTGCATTAGGTTCGCTTAATGCGTAACATGCCATTTTTTCCCCAGCAGAAAGAATCGGTAGATATTTATCTTTTTGCTGTTTTGTTCCTGCAATATTGATCGCCATAGAACCTAGTCCTTGGTGCGCACCGATTACCCCTGCAAAAGAATTACATCCGTGGCTCAATTCTTCGAGTAAAACGCAATATCCAACTTCGCCCATACCTGCTCCACCATATTCCTGAGGAAGTGCGACCCCGAATAACCCGAGTTCTTTTGCCTTTTGCAGAAGTTCAGGGGGTATCTTCATATCGTCATCAATTTTTCTTGCAATTGGCTTGATTTCCTTATCAACAAATTCTCTGACCATTTCTCTGAGCATCTTGTGCTCTTCTTTGAAAATGAAGTCCATATTTCCTCCCTAAATCATTTTAAAGTTGCGACAGCACATCTTTTGCTTAGCGAAGACTGATAGTTTGCGAAGGTCTTATCATCAAAAAGAACAAATTTAACGAGCTTTGGTTTATTAAATTGCTGAAGAAAACAGACAACTTCATTAATTGCTTCTTCTGAAGCGAGTTCTACGGGATATCCATATATACCTGTACTTATCGATGGAAATGAAATTGAGTTGATTTGTTTTTTTATGGCAATTTCTAGAGAATGTCTGTATGCCTTTCGTAACAATTCGGGCTCATTTTGATTTCCGCCCTTCCATACCGGACCTACAGCGTGTATGACAAATTTTGCTGATAAATTTCCTCCGGATGTAATGACGGCATTTCCTGTTTTACATTCTCCGATAGTTTTTCTGATTTTTTCGCATTCAAGTTCGATAGTCCTCCCTGCTTTGCTTCTTATGGCACCATCAACACCGCCACCACCAATGAGCCTGCTGTTGGCAGCGTTTACTATAGCATCTGTTGATTCAGATGTGATATCTCCTTTTTTTATCAGAATGACACATTGATTGCTAATTTGATATTTGAATTCTAACATAGTCATATTATACAAAGTTGTGGAGGTTTGATAAATAATGTTTGAAAGCATTGTAGATACGGTAGGGAAAACTCCTTTAGTACGACTTAACAAAATTTATAAAAAAGCTGGTGTAGAAATTTTCTTGAAGTTGGAAGGCTTTAACCCCATGGGTTCTGTAAAAGACAGAATTTGCGTTGCAATGATTAAGGAAGCGGAAAAATATGGCCATCTGCCAGGGAAAACGATTGTGGAATCATCAAGTGGAAATACTGGAATTGGTCTTGCGATGTGTTGTTCGGCAAAGGGCTATGATCTTATAATAACAATGTCGAGACGATTAAGTATAGAGCGGAGAAAGATTATAAGATCTTTCGGTGCCAAGCTTCTTCTTGTTGATGGTGGGTCAGATGACGCATGGGATCTTGCGGACCAGATTGCTGCATCAGATCCATCAAAGTACTTAAGATTGCATCAGTACAAGAGTTGCGCAAACACACAAGTACATTATGATACAACAGGACCTGAAATTTATGAGCAAACTTCAGGAAAAATAGATATCTTTGTCTGTTCAATAGGAACTACTGGGACGATAGTCGGTGCCGGGCGATTTTTAAAGGAAAAAGTTCCTTCAATAAAGGTAATAGGTGTAGAACCAACCCCTGTAAATAAACAGCAAGGGCTAAGAAATCTAAAGGTTCAAAGGGTTCCAGAGATTTTCGATCCTTCTGTTGTTGATGAACGTGTAGAGGTAAATGATGAAGATGCTTTTAAAACTGCCAAACAGCTTGTAAAAGATGAGGGTATTTTTGCAGGAATCAGTACTGGATCTACACTATTTGCTGCCATGAAGATTGCTGATTCAGTAAACGATAAAAGGATTGTTGTAATATCTCCAGATCGTGGGGACAGATATTTATCAACGGAGTTATATAATTGCGAAGGAGATGAGGTTGTATGGAGTTCTCCCTATGACAAAAAAGATAAGTACTACGAGTAGCAAGATAGACTGCAATAAATTACTTAAAATTGTCAGTGACAAGACTTGTGGTGGAATAGTTTTGTTTTTGGGTACAGTAAGGAATTATAATAACAAAAGGAAAGTAACAAAGTTGCGGTATACTGCTCACTTGAAAATGGCGCTCCATCAGCTGAGAAAGATTATCAATGTAGCTGAACGGGAGTATAAACTTAAACATATAAATGTTATACATAGGATTGGTATATTGAAGCCGGGAGAGGTAAGCGTCGCAGTAGCAGTTTCCAGTAGTCATCGCAAAGAGGCATTTGCTGGCGCAAAATATATCATCGATACTTTAAAACACGATGTTCCTATATGGAAGGAAGAATTTTACCAGGATGGAAAGAAATGGCTTGGTGAGGTTTGCTAGCAGAAGATCGGCAGAAGCCCTACCTATCACAAGTAGTTACATTGATGGGACTTTTAGCTTTATGATGTCATCAACTTGAACTACCTCTTTGGTAATAAATCCTTCTCCGTATTTCGTTCCTATAAGTGCTCCGTAATATCTTGAGGTTGCTTCGATCCATTCATTAATTTCATTTACTCTGAATTTGCCTACCCTTGTTTTATCGTTGGGTGGGAATTGCGATTTGTAGCAGTTGATAACTTGCAGTTTTTTCCTAAAAAACTTTGTAATATCCAGGATAAAAGTCGGTTTTCCATAGTCGAATACAGATAGTTTATGAACATTGAGTACTTTATATGGTCTGTGCGGTTTCCCATCTGTATCCAGATTTTTCAATCCAGCTAAAAAACAAGCTTCATACACGATTCTATTTGCATTGCTATGATCTGGATGCCTTTTGTCATCCGGAGGTAAAATTACAACGTGCGGTTTGTACTTTCTTACGGACTCTATGATTTTTCTAATATTTTCTTTTGTATATCTGACTTCTGTGTCTGGTATATTCAGTGTCTCACGTAGTGTCAGTCGGAGAATTCTGCTGGCCTTAAGTTTTTCTTGCTCCCTGATTTGAGCCGTTCCACGCGTTCCCTTTTCACCCCTTGTAAGGTCTATTATTCCGACTTTATACCCTTGGTAAGTACATGACAGAATTGTTCCGCAACAAGAGAGTTCGATGTCATCAGGATGTGCTCCAAATGCAAGAAGATCTAACTTTGTTTCAGTAGACATATCAGCCTTTGATACTAAGAATGATGCAGTTACCTCCGCGCCCCCTTTTAATGAGCTTAAAATCATCGAATTTAGAGACTAATTTTGAGAAAACATTTTCGCTTATCGGCTTTCCCCTGTCTAAAATAATAATAGATAACAAACCATTCTTGTTATAAAACTCTATTGTGACTTGCTTGTCAATATCATCAAAATATGAGAAGTGTCTTATAATTTCTAATATCTGAATCAAATTGTTGCCGGTTTTGCTTTGAAAATAGGTTGAAGCAAACTTATCGAGAGATTTTAATACTTTTGGCTGCAAATTAGTGGTAAGAGCAAGTTCGAGTACTTCATTGAATATACTGGTTGTTGCGTCCTTATTAATGTGCAATTGAAACTTACATATACGGCATGTTGTTTCTGATAATATTTGTGCGAATATAGCTGTGTCACATATTTTGCAGAAGCTTTCAATTTCATCTGAGCTGCTCGCAGGGAGCGAGTGAAGTTTTTGATCCGCTTCGCTTGAACTTTCTGTATTTGCGGAGGGTACCCTGACAACTTTGTAAATGTCTGTTTTTTCTTTTATTGCACTTATTGCGTCGATTTGGGAAGGATATATTTTAAAAAATGAGGTAACTCCAGTTGTTTCCATTAAATTAATGAGCTTTTCAGGGACATTTACAATCATCAGATATCCATTGTTTATGTTCATAGTGTCTGAGAAATGTATCAGGAATCCAAAACCTGTACTATTAACGAAGTTGACCCCCGATAGATCAAGAATAATGTTTTTGATCCCTTTCTGCAGGTAAGATTTACACTTTTGTTGTATTGGAACTACAGTTGTTGAATCGAGGTTTCCCTGAATAGATATGTATACAGTATTTGCAA
>JACQRL010000233.1 GCA_016206485.1 Planctomycetota bacterium
CCCAGGTACAGTGGTATATACAAATTTATATTGACAGTATAAAATTGTATAGTAATATTGGACCGTGAAATATATATCACGCCAGATAGAAAGAACGCTTAAAAAGTATCTTTCGATATTTCCTGCCGTAAGCCTTACAGGTCCGAGGCAGTCAGGAAAATCAACAACATTGCGTGAGGTATTTGGCGCCGATTACACTTATGTTACGTTTGATGATCCGCTCACAGTTGAGTATCTGAACCGGGATCCGGAGGGGTTCATGAACAAATATGGAGACAGAGTCATTTTCGATGAGGTCCAGAAGGCGCCTCTGATATTCAATTATCTCAAGATAGCAATTGATAGTGACAGACATAATTATGGAAAGTTCATATTGACCGGGTCAAGTCAGTTCACGCTGGCCGGCCGGATTACTGAGACACTTGCGGGGCGTATTGGCTCGCTATCTCTGCTCCCATTGCAGCTGTATGAATTGCCGGAACAATGGCGCGGCGTACAAATCCTCAGGGGAAGCTATCCTGAGCTTGTGCACCTGAAATACAAAAATACCTCGCAGTGGTACGGCGCATACATCAATCACTATATAGAACGTGATGTCCGTAGCGTGAGCAATGTGGGAAATCTAAGCGACTTTCAGCGGCTGATCAAGCTCCTTGCGGCAAACGCTGCCCAAGAGCTAAATATGTCGGCGTTGGCAAGCGATATCGGCGTTACGGTCAGAACAGTTCAAAACTGGATCTCTATACTGGAAACAAGCTATATAGTTTTTCTTGTTCCTTCTTACCACAGCAACCTGAGAAAAAGAATTGTTAAGCGTCCAAAGCTTTATTTTTATGATACGGGGCTGATTTGCTATTTAACCGGAATAGAAAGCGAAGGGTTATTGTTTGGTGGGCCCTTAAATGGCCCTGTTTTTGAAAACTATATTGTTGCTGAGATAAAGAAATGGATCCTCCATAATGACCTGCGAAGCCAGCTGTTCTATTTTCGGACCAATCTCGGTATTGAAGTAGATCTGATCATCGAGAACATGGATGTGAGGACAATTAAACTGATTGAGATCAAGAGCAGTGAGACAGCCAGATTCGAAATGGTTAAAAACATTCTGAAGGTGGGTGAAATGCTGAATAAAAATCTGCGGCAAAAGCTGCGGGTTAGCAATGCGCTGATTTACAGGGGCAAGACAATTTCAAACCACATCGACAATTGTCGGTGCCTTAACTATCTTGATCTTGATGGGGTATTTAAGAAAGAGCGGTGAAGCTGATATGAAAATAAATATTGAATACAGGAGTCAGGATTCAGAAGACAGAAATCAGAAGTCAGGGGATAGGGGACAGGAATCAGGGAATTTAGAATAGTGGGGCGAGTAGTTGGGAAAGCTGTTCAGGATGGATTGAGCTTTGTGCCGGTTTATTGTCTTGGCTCATAAAAGACAAAACGACAGGAAAACTTCTGCCTTCAACTCCGGGTGATCCGCCAAACGGATCGATTGTACTGGCAATTATCCACTTACCTTTATTATCTTCCTCCAATCCTTGTAGTTTGTTTACGATCTCTTTGAGAGGCTGAAAATCAAAAGTGTACCCATTAAGTGAACCTGATCTGAAACCGGGAGCCCTCCACGAATTCGGAGTATCTGCCCACATGTAGCCAGGATAAAACAAGTCGTGATAATACAAACCGCCATTCTCAACAGAAACAAGCTGGACTTTATCTTTGTCTAATCTATTCCTCACCTGAGGCGGGAGAATAACTCTATCGGTCAACAAAGCATTAAATTCGGGAATCATCAGCGCTTTTTCAATTATTCCCCCAGCAAGTTTTGATGAAAACAAAAAACCTACAAATCTTCTACTGTATTCTCTTCTTTTTATCTCGCCTGACTCAATCTTTTTAACAGCAAGATCTAGGGCCTTTATTCCTTGTGTTATTTCAAGATCACTATTATAAACTCCGTTCACCAGTTCTATTACCCTTTTAAAACACATGGAATAGATATCCAGAAGGTCGACATTCTCCGACTGAAGCTTCTTCATATAGAGAGTCAGCCCCTGAAAAAGTATCTGTGAAGGAAGCTCCCCCCATGAATCAAAATCGCCCATCTCTGCGGCCTGAACAATTACTAACCTGTTTTTCAGAGCAAATTCGGGATGAACAGCTAAGAAAACAGAAAGGATGCCATCTACATCCAAATGATTGTTAACCGAAAGATCCCAGTCTCCCGGCAAAGGATCCGCAGCAAAATTTATTACAATCTCGGTTGATGTATCTGCTTTATATTGTAAAGGCGTTCTATTAGGAACCCAGTGGCTCAACTCAATGTCAACCCCTTCGCGAAAAGCTGAACCGGCGGCTCCATCAATATAAATTGTTTTTTCACTTCGAGGTCTTGGCAATTTGCTCCCAACTATATAGATATTCATGAATAACATCTGTAATTATAAACATAATAAAATTAAATTTCACTAAATTACTTGTAACATATAAATATTTCAAAACGTTAATGTGCGTAGAATCTTTTTGGAGGAAATTATGAAAAAATTAATCGCTTTAAGTTGTCTAGTCCTAAGCTGTTCAATCGCGGCGCAGGACTCAGAGAAATCAGAAACAACTACCGAGCAGATAACAAAGAAAAAATCTGACAAACTTGAACTTCCTGTGATCTCAATCAGCGGATATGTCAAGGAATCAGGGCCATCTGTAGAATTGGGTTCCTATTTCAGGACAACAACGCTTCAGCAGATATATAAAAGTTTCCAGTCAATTTTAAAGAATGCGGATATTAAAAATGTCGCTCTTTACCTGGGACCTACATTCATCGGATCTGCGGGCCAAAATGAGCTTTCCAGCCAGATCAATGAGCTAAGATCAAAAGGAATAAAAGTTCATGTTTTTCTTCAGGAGCCTTCACAGTTCACATATACAATCGCCGCAGGTTGTGATTCAATATCGCTTGCGCCAAATTCGAAAATCTTCTTTTTCGGAGTACCACTCGGCGTTATGCTTATCAAGGGTTATCTTGAACGAATGGGCATAGACGTAACTATCTATAAAGCGGGAGATTACAAAGGAGCAGGTGAACCATATACTGAAAAATATGATATATCAAAATATCTAAGAGAAGAACTTGATCAGGTCGGAGATGACCTTTACATGTCCTATCACAAAAGAATCGCAGCAGCGAAAAATATGAGCATAGAAAAAGTCAAGCAGCTGTTTGATAAGACAATTATCTCAACTGAAGAAGCGCTGGAACTCAAACTAGTCGATAAAATTCAAACCAGAGATGAATGGCTAAAATCAATTGAAAACGAACTGACAAAAGGAACCGGAGCGCAGGTCAAAACAAAAGAATACATTAAATCAGACATGGAATTTAATCTGAGTGACCTGTTCGGGATGATATTCGCCGGCACAGGACAGGGAGATACGCTAAAATCAGGAAAGGACAAAAGCAAGATAGCAATTTTGTATGCGGATGGAGCGATCGTTGACAGCGAAGGAAGCACTCCAATACCCGGAATAATCTATGCTGAAAGCTTCTGCAAAACAATCCAGAAAATAGAAGAAGATGAAAATATAAAAGGAGTTGTTCTTCGTGTAAACAGTCCCGGCGGAAGCGCAACAGCAAGTGAAGTTATCTGGCAGAAACTAAAGAAACTCGACTCAGTCAAGCCCGTTATAGTTTCAATGGCCGGAGTTGCCGCATCCGGCGGCTACTACATATCCTGTGGAGGAAGAAAGATAGTCGCTGAAAGCGATACAATTACGGGATCCATCGGAGTCTTTGGAGCGCATGTGATTCGAAACTACGCATATGGATATGCAGGAGTAAAATTAATCCATCTAGGAAAAGGAAAGGGAGTCGAACTTTTTAACGACAATCAACCTCTCAGTAAAGAGATGGAAAATCTTATAACAAAAGAGATTAAAGATATTTATAAACAATTTAAGGGAAGAGTCTCCGACGCAAGAAATATATCCACAGACGAAGTAGAGAAAATCGCTCAGGGAAGAATCTACACCGGTAAGACAGCAAAAGAGAAAGGACTAGTGGATGAAATCGGAGGTTTATCAAGAGCGATAGAACTTGCAGCGGAAGCATCAGGAATAAAGGACAAAGATTTCGGTATTATATCTTATCCGAAGCATCCATCTTTTGGATTTGCGATGGGGGGCATGCATGGGATGAAAAACCGCGCAAACTCAGAAATAACAGGGTTTGAAAGTGAACTGAAAAATCTGGAGCTTCTGTTTCTCAATAAAAGAACACCAATCAACATTCTGATGGTGATGCCATATTTACTAGAGATTAAATAGGAAAGTATACAGAATATAGAAGACAGAATACTTGGCATAGTTTAAATTTCAAAGTTCATTGTTCTAAGTTCTAAGTTCTCAACTTTTAAAACGACCGCTACTCAACACAACAAACAATAAACCTATAACAAATATTCCCAACAAATATAAGTAACTACAAATAGAATTAAAGAGTGAGACATTAATACCTTTCAAGAAGCTGTGATTTGATACAATTTGTGCAGTAAGAGGAGAAACTTTCAAGTAAACATTATTGCTCAACGAACCATTTATATTCTGAGTTAGAGTTTTATCTCTAAATGCGGACAGAGTTTGCTGATGGGAGTCAAAGGAAGAGGTTGCGATGTAGCATCCTGACTTCGAACGTTTTTTGCCTCCTTTTTGATCATTCTGATTCGGTGTTGGAGCGGGAGATGGATCAGGTATAATAACAGGAGGCACAGGTGTTGAACTTGTCGGAGCAAGTGTCGTTGCAGCTTTTATATTAGAAAATTCAGAAAATATAGGACCGGCAACACCGTTGATGAAGGCCCTGATTTTATAGCTATATACTGTTTCTGAGCTCAATCCTCTGTCTGTAAAAGTCTCTACATTTGCATTTGCAACTGAAATTCTTGTAAAAACATTATCGTTTTCTCTATTTCTCCAGATTTCAAAACCATGTTCGTTATTGGATCTGTCGTCCCATTCCAATAAAATCTCGCTCGAAGATATCCCTCTTGCCAATAAAAGAGTCGGAGATTGTAATGGAGATGGCGTAGGTGCGGGTGGAGGTGGAGATCCTCCATCCGGGGTTGTTATACTCACTTCATTTGAATAAGGAGATGGTACGCCGGCAGTTCCCAGGGTCTGCATTCTATAATAGTATGTCTTTGCCGGTTGCAGGCCTCTATTGTTATCATCATCTACAAATTCAATTACAGTCCCAGGTATTTGATTGTTATCGATCCTTGCATATGTTCCTCCATCTATTTTTCTTTCCAGGTAAACTCTCTGCGGTGTGCCGTTAGGATGCCATGATAATCTGACTGATATCCTTGGATCTGTGCTCGCAATGGTAGGTTCATTAAGTTCAGGTTGCCTTGGTGGAATCGCAACAAAAGCAGTATTTGAAACAGCAGTCGACCTCACTCCATTTATCCTGAGCCATACCAATATTTTGCAGTAAAAATTCACTCCCCAATCACTCGGAATCAGCTCTTGTGATGTAGCCGTCGGACCTAATTCTGCAACAACCGTATAGATTCTGTTATCAGTACTTGTCTGAATAATTATACCTCTGTCGCCTGATACATTCATATTTGTCCATGTAGCAGTAGCTATATTAGTTGCAGGATTGTAAGTAAGCCTCAAATCATCAGGAGCATTGGGTCGAAATATAAGCCCTGTATCACCTGTTATTATCTGAGCAGAAATTCCAGCAAGAATTCCCGCAGGGTCAGATTCATAATCTTTAAAAGCAGCAATAACATCGTTCATATTTGTTGTGAAAGCAATGGGCGACTTTTTATTTTTTTCTCCCGTACTGACCTGAACTTCCTGATCCCAAAACAGATCTCCTGATGAATTAATTACTGCCTGACAAACAATACGAGATTCACTCTCACCTGCAATAATGCTTTCCCACACAACACAGGTTCTAGTTGAGTTGGGTTCAACTAGAGAAGTAGCTGAATGATTCCTGTTTATCCCACCGTCTATAGAAATCAGTTTGTCTTTAGGCGACCACGCCGGCTGGCCAGCGCGTATTCTCCGCGCCTTTATATTATCATCTTGATTGTATACTATTATGTAACCCGGCAAATTGTTGTCATAGTCACGTACAATAAGAGGAGCTGTTCTGTCATTATTTGGAACAGTATCGAAAAGTCTGCCCTCCGGCTCAAACTCTGGCAGTCCTTGCGAGTTCAGTTTTTGGAAACATATATCTATATTTCCTTCACGATCGGTTTCCGCCGCTATAATTACAGATCTGTCAAATGGAATTATTTCATGATTAAATTCATTTCCTGTTCCAATAAAAACTTCCCTTGCTGTATAAAATGGAGTCAAATTATAAGCATCAAATGAGCCGGCATAAATACTTCTGCTCCCGCCGGTGTTCATTCCTCCAAAGACAATATGGATTGCTGCTGTTAATCCATCAAAGCCGCTATCAACCGCCCTGACTTTTATTATTTCATCTCCCTGATTGTAAACGATCTCTTCACTCTGTACGACCCCATCTTGATCTATTTTCGCTATCATTAACTCATCAGATGCGCCATTGAAATATTTTTTTGTGTAAATCACAAAATAGTCCGCTGAAAAATGGTACCAGTCAATAATTGTTATTATTTCATTTATAACTGAGTCATGATCGTCGTTGTAGAAAAGTTCTCTGCTTCGTTCCGGCCATACGTGGTTGAACTCCGCGTCGATTTTGGATCCATAAATACCCTTTCTGCTTCCATTTCTGTATTCATTCCACAGGATAAAATAAGTTCCTGATGTTTCATCTATAGTTATAACAGGGTTTGACTGATCCTGTGATCTGGGATCAACGTAAAACAAGCCACTTTCAGGAAAAACAGCAGAGGTCGTTTTTATACCCCTGATCGCAATGCACGATGGAGATTCAACTGACATATCTCCCACAGAACATACAGCCATAATACCATTAAAGAAGTAATCGTAGATGTATTTACTTTCTGTAATGTATTTAGGATACCTGATGATCTGCTTGTTAGCTCCATTCCACTCAGGAGGTTCCGGCGGGGCAGGAGCAGGAGGTTCTCCTCCGCCAAAAAGTAATGCGAGCAACAAAATCAGAGTGCGAGAGTATTTGCTGATTTTTCTCCCTGGCAATAATGGCATAACATGAATATAAAGCAACATTTAAGGTGAGTCTTTTAGTTTCTTTAGTTTACTAAGTCTGAAGAGTCCAATTGATTTAAATAGTTGAGCCGATATAGGTAGTTATGGGCAAAAATATCAAGGATTTTGGACCGCTCTTTCTAAGGATAGCACTTGCTGCTATATTTATTTACCATGGAAGCCAGAAACTGTTTGGAATATTTGACGGACCGGGAATTAAGGGGACAGCTTCGATGTTTTCCTATCTTGGACTGGAACCTGCAACAATCCTTGCAATAATGACAGGTGTTGTCGAGTTCGCCGGAGGTATCTGCTGCCTCGTCGGAATTTTCACAAGAATAGCAGTCGTAGCGCTCACCGGAATAATGTTCATTGCAATTGTCTATGTGCATGGAAAAAATGGATTTAATCTTATGAATGGAGGATTTGAATATAATTTCGCGATTATCTGCATGTGCGCATCTCTTATGATTTCAGGAGCAGGCCCGATGTCGATAGACGAAAAACTGTAGAAGCATGGAGCATATAATCTTAGAACGCGGATCTTGGAGCTTAACTACTGAGCCTTGAACTATAGGCTTTGCAGAAAAAATCCAGCCCTTTCAAAAAAGCCGGACAAACTAAACCATAAGCTAGCTCGAATTAAAGATTTGTTTCAAAATTTTAAACAATTCCTCTACAAAATCGTTTTATTTGATAACTTTCACTCTGTTACTGTGAGGTAATGTAAATGAAATTTTATCTGATCGCACCACTGATTTTTTTTATCCAGGCACAGGACAAAAAAGAAGATCCATTATCAGATAATGACCCTGATGTTAAGGTAGAAGAAAAGTTTGCAGCCAAGGATCAGAAAAAAAGATATTTCATCATACAGCCAAGAAAAGTATCAGAGGGGAAACTGTTAAAACCTCTTTTCTTGCTACCCGGGGGAAGTGGGCAGGCAGAAAACTTTCTTTCATTCATAAAAAACATCTGTAAAAATCTTAATGGCGATTATGTAATACTTGCCCTTCATTCTCCGCAATGGGATGACTGGCAAAAAGAAAATCATATCTGGCCGACCAGATGGGCGCTCAATAACGTTGAAAAGCTTAAGCAGAATAAAGAGATTAAATTCTCAACCGAGGATTTTATAAAGTCCGTGTATGAAGAAGTGAAAAAGATGCGCATTTTTGACACTGGAAACGCTGTTATTTTCGGGTGGTCATCGAGCGGCCCTGCGATCTACGCAATGGCTTCGGTCAAGGACAAGATATCTTTCAGGGGCTACTACATACGCTCCTCTGTTTTCAAAGAAGAACAATATGATTTGACAAATTTCAAAGGGAAAAAGATTTATCTCCAGCAGGGAAATAAAGATGAGACCACACCACACACCTGGGCAGAAAAGGCGGCTCTCATTCTAAAGAAAAATAAGGCAAATATTGAGCTTGATATCTTTGACGGAGGACACAGTCTTAACGTAAAGGATATTTTCCCAAGCATAAGAAAGGCGATAAAGTGGATTGAAACAGACATTAAGTGATCTTTGTAAAATTCATATAGATCACTGATTTCACCGAGTAAAACACTGATTGCATTGATTAATGGATTAGGCCTGACTCTCGTATCTGTGTCATCAAACTCATTAATCTGAGAAATTTATTGAGGAGATCTGCTAAAGATTTCTTAGGTGTTATTAATTTGACTTATTTTTCTTCAAATATTTACCGGGATTATTTTTAAAAGTATTTTTGCACTTGTCGCTGCAAAACAAATATTTTACCCCTTTGTAATCATGCATTATCTTATTATTAACTTCTTTCCGATCCACAGGGCATTTTGAAACTGCAGAGTCATCAGACGCAATCTCTCTTTTGATCCCAAGAACTTCATCCATCCAGTTAAATATCACTGATGGAGCTATATCAAAAATATGATCACGACCCTTCAGTACCTCGTACTTAATTTTCATACCATATTCTTTCAGATGATCAACTGAATGATCATTTCCCATCTTCCATTCTTCATCTTTTTCACCCACGAGCATGAACAGCGGTTTATCTCTCAAATTCTCGATCTTAAAATCCTTCATCTGACTCTGGAGAGCTCCGGTAGCCACCGCTCCCGGAAATACAACGCATCCTTCAAACTTGTCAGGATGGAAAAGATAGGAAGTGATCGCACCTATACCTCCAACATCAACACCTGAAATAATCCTTTTCTTATCATCAATTGCAGATGGAAATTTCTTTATTGCTGTTTGCATACATGCTTCTATAAGGGTTTTTGCATCCTTGACAGAAAGAAATTTCTCGCCGTCAATTTCAGGACATAAGACAAAATAACCTCTTTTTGTTGCCTCCTCTTTCCAATACTTGTTATATGCTGATATCACCTCTTTCTTTGAGCCATCGCCCGGGGACAGGAAAAGAACCACAGGATATTTTGTTCCCGCATCAACTTTGCCCGGACTGGCTATGTGCAGATTGAATTTTATATCTTCATCATTGCATTTAACAGCTACTTTCTCAACAGTAAGATTTTTGTCCTGTCTAACAGGATCTATAATCCAATCGCGTTGTGCCGATAATTTTTGAAACGCCGGCATCTCCTGTCCACGAATTACCCCACTGATTAATAAAAAACAGATAACCCCTAATAAATTCTTTGCCATGCGCCTCCTTATGAATCAAAGTACTTTTCGATTCCTTTACAATACCTTACGTTGCATAGATTACATTTGTTTGCGTAGGTACACCATTAATTGGACTACACAGACTATATGACCAGTCTTTACAGTCTAACGAGTCTAAACTATCTTGACAGTTGAACCAAGTCCAGACAGTTATAGACTTTCCCTCTGCCTCTTCCAAATTAAGACACCTGCAAAAAACATCAAAAAAGCAATAAATATTAATATCAAATTTTGATGAAGGAAGGCGCCTCCTTTCCACATACTATTTGCAAATGCGTCGTTTGCCCATCTGTTCGGAGTCAAATAAGAAGCGATCTCAATAATTTGTCCTAACATCGAACCGGGAAAAGTGATACCGCCACCCCCTATGAATGTCATAGCCAGGATCACAACTACAGGAATTGAGTGCATACTATAGTCTGATCTGCATATTCCTGAAAGTAATACGGCGAGCGCCCCGGAAACAAATGCCAAAGTAATACATGTAAAAGAAAAACCGATAACAGACTGTTTTATACTGATATCGAACAAATAAAATGCGAGCACATAAATAACAAGAATCTGGAACAAAGCTACTATTATAACTGAAAGAGCCTTGCCCATGAGAATGTCCACAAATCCAAGCCGAGAGAGTATAAGCCTTCTGATGATATGCCTTTTGCGTTCCAGATGAAGTGAATACGAGCCTCCCATCGAACTGAAGAGCAGAAACATCACAAGATATACCGGAAAACTTACGCTTCGCTTGTCTACATCCTGATTTGGGAGATCTCTCCTAGACATTAGCTTAAAGGTCATCCACGCCTTACGTACATCACTACCTTCCTTTAACGATGTATCAGGAGAAAGAAAGGAATTGATAAGTAAAGCCTGCTCTGATTTTATATTCTCACTGAGCTGCGATTTAAGTTTTTCTTTTTCGAGTGGATCCATTGCTGAATAAAACTCAACTGCAAATTTATACAGTACATCATGCAATATTAGCCTCAGATAGTTATAAGACAGATCACTTTCATTCAGACCAAGAATATCAAACAACTCGCTGAATTGCAGTCTCATCAGTTTATCTTTGAAACCCGAATTTATGTAGATGCCTGGAATCGTGCCATCAGAGACTTCGATATTGTTTGTCTGCCTTATACATTCCACAAACCGTTTTGAAATGTCGGTGGAATCGAAATCCAGTAAGGAAACTTTTAAAACACCTTTTGTCGTTGTTTCAGTTTCATTACCGCCTGAAAACACCCACAATAACACAACTGTAAAGGCTGGTATGAGAAATATAATCGCAACATCAAAGCGGTTCGCCATCATCAACTTAAGATCTTTTTTAAGTACAGCCAATAATTTACTCATTCTCTCAATCTCTTCCCTGTCAATTTTAGAAACATTTCTTCAAGAGATACTTTTCTGACCAGAATACCTGTAATCTTGTATCCTTCTCCCTCAGACTTTTGAACCAGCTGTGTGATAACTTTCACAGCATCACTCGTCCGGATTTTCACTGATTGTCCATTTGCATTTACATACGCGCCCATTGAAGCAGCAATGGTAGAAATAACCTGAGGGCAATCGGTAGTGAGCTGGATCTCCTGTTCGAACTGCGCCAATTCGCTCACAGTTCCCTCCTTTATAATTATTCCTTCATCAATTATAGCTATATAGTCACACAACTTTTCAGCCTCTTCGAGGTAATGAGTTGTGTAGATAATTGTTTTACCTGCTTCTTTCAATCTGACTATTGTTTCAAAGATAAAATTACGCGACTGTGGATCGATACCGACAGTTGGTTCATCCATAAGTATTATTTCAGGATCGTTGATAAGCCCAACCGCAAGATTCAGTCTTCTTTTCTGCCCACCTGACAATGTTCCTACTTTACTTTTAAATTTGTCTTCTAATTGAACAAGCTCTATGAACCTTGACATTCTTAGATCCAGATCGCGGCTGCCATATACTGATCCGAAAAAACCCAGATTGTCTGCCACTGTAAGCTCATCGTACATAGAAATGTCCTGCGGTATTACTCCGATGCGATCCTGCCCATCACCTGCAATGCCGTTAATGGTTATTTCTCCGCTATCCTGTTTTAAGAGGCAGCAAATAATATTAATTGTTGTTGTCTTGCCAGCTCCGTTAGGACCAAGCAGGCCAAAAATTGCCCCTTTAGATACCTTAAAACTTATTCCATTAAGCGCTTTAGTCTCCCCAAAGCTCTTGGTGATATTTTTTAACTCTATAAAGGGCATAGCATCAAACAGTATACAGAAGATAGAAGTCAGGATATAGGGAAAGTCACTGAATGAACAGAGTATATTTTGCCCCGCCTTAACAGATAAGTAAAATCTGGGCTTTAATATGGGTTCAAACCGTTTAATCAAAATTCTTGCGATTCTAAGCGTATTAATGCTCTGCATTAAATTAATCTTCCTTAATCAGAATACCCTTACTCACTTTGATGCAACCGTGTACACGTTCCCTGCAAAAAATCTGATGGAAAAAGGGATTTCGAGCATTGAAGAAAACAAAATGATTTACCATGCGGATAAGGATTATTATTTCTGCGGAAAGCTATTCCAGTATCTTCAGGTAATAATCTATTTTCTGTTCGGATACAACATCTTCACAATCAAGCTGGTGCCGTTCATTGCATATGTAGTATCAGGATTCTTTATCTACGGTATCGGGAAAAAAGTAATCAGCAAAGAGGCGGGAGTATTGTCTTTATGCCTGTGGTATCTTCTGCCTACATTCATATTTAGATTCGTTGAAAGACCTGAGTCCTTGCAAATATGTTTTATGCTTTTGACTGTATATTATTTCTACAGAATAAAAGAGAATCCAACCACGCTGCAGCTGGTCGCTTGCGGTTCTATATCAGGAATATCTCTATGGATACATCCAACGACATGTTTTGTCAGTGTCGTTACGCTGGGACTTCTTGCGATAACCAATATTCAATTTAGAAGACTACCATGGATAATCGCAGGACAGCTTCTGATGCTGGGATTTTACGTACTTATATTTTTCATACCCAACTATACTCCATTTACAGAACAATTTTATGAAGCAGGAATAGTCTGGATGGATACCGAAGCTCTTGTCCGGGAAGGAGCCGTGATACACAGAATTTCAAGGGAACTTTCCAAAATATGGAATTTTTTCACGCTCAAACAGATGATTCCATTCACGATTCTCTGGATTGTATCCGTAATTTTAACCTGCCGGAAAACTCCGCAGTTCTACACCAGATTCTTTTTTCCCCTTGTACCGGGGGTTTTGATATCAAGCTATATGTCGATCCATGTACCCACGACTTTTTATTATATGATGTATTTACTCCCTGCGCTGGTTCTGGCTATAGCGCTCTTCATACAAAACTTGAATCCTGTACGTCTAAAAACCGGTTTAATCGGTATGATAGTTCTATATTTCATCGGGACTCAAATCGCGATAACCTATATAAGAAGAAACACAAGTTTCAGCAGACTTGCAGGTTCTATCGCTTCGAAAATAGGCAATACAGATTCTCCGCTTCTCGCGCCTGAGCCTTACAATATTATCTGGAACTCAAATAATTTTTACGGATTTATTTATTACGATTTCTGGGTAAGCATTCAAAAACATCCTGATTTAATGAAAAAATATGAGCATGTCTACGGGGGATCCTTTGAAAATTTCCTTAAGAAGAACAATATCAGATATGTTGTTCTCGACGTGAACACAATGTTCTGCAAAGAGCTTGAAGAGAAAATCAAGGATAAATCAGCAATGATCTTTGACGAAGAGTCTGAATATGGAATGGCGTATAACAAGAGGGTAAGGGTATATAAATTAGCAGACAGCAACCAGTAATCAGCAGTCTGTAGTCAGCAGTCAGGGGATACTAATTTAAACGAAGCGTTTTACAAAGTTTAGAATCTTTTGTTTCAAAGGACGTTTATGGATCGACAGGCCTTCACGCCTGGCTCGCTCATTTTTGTGATGAACATACCAATCGTAGGCTTCTCTGAACATTTGATCATTTGGGATCTCTGGCTGCCATCCCAGAACATCCCTGATGTGAGAGATTTCAAAATAAAAATCCCTGTGATATGTAAGATAATGCCATGGAGCCAGAGGCGACAACCTGACTTTATCCAGGACAGAAAGTATCGCAATGGCGGTACGTGGCGGTAGTGAGATAACCCTTGATTCACTTCTTCCATATGTAATAAGTTTTTCAAGGTCACCTCTTAGCGTACCGTAAGAAGGAGCTCCTACATTGAACACAAAATAGTTTCCTTTGATCAAACTTGATCTGTAAGCGCACTGTACAATATCATCAATATGAACAAACTGAAGAAGGTTATTTCCGGTGCCTATAATGGGAATATTATATCCTTCGCTGATCCAGCTGAACAAAAGATCAAAAATGCCGAGTCTGTTAGTGCCAAGAATAGTTCTGGGTCTTATGGAAACGATATCCATTCCTTTGCCTCGATGACTCAAGACAAGATGCTCAGCTTCTGTCTTTGATTTTCCATATGTCTCAATGGGTGCAAATGGGGTTTTCAAAGTAATTGGACATTGCTCCGGCCTTCCATACAGAGAAGATGAGGATGTATGAATAAATTTTTTTACTTTATGGCTGAGTGATTCTTCGATCATGTTCTTTGTTCCAAGCACATTCGTACCGAAAAAATCCTTCCCTGCTTTGGTCAGAGGTACCAGCGCAGCATTATGAAACACATATTCAATATCTTTGAGCGCATTTTTTACATCGTCTACGTTTCTGATATCTCCTCTGACAAACTCAATATTCGGGTGGGTGTAGTCAGGGTCTCTTATATCTATATTTCGAACCTTGAACCCCTTGTTTGCAAGGTAGACAGCGATTGCACTCCCTACAAATCCGGACGCTCCAGTTACTAAATACATGGTAAATCAGTATACAGCAGTCAGCATACAGAATATAGGAAAAATTCAGAGAATTATGGCAATATGTAGTAAACGATTTAAGCAAAAAAGTGATTTACACTATAGTAATATAACTGCATTATGATCCGTAATAATTTGAAAAAGCTAAGATTTATCTGGCTGCTTCAGATTGTAATGCTGTGTGATCTTGACGTTATTTTTCCTCCAGGCACGCCTGATGAAATAGCAGCAGTCTTTTATCCCAACATTGAAATAAAAGAGCCTGGTAAAATTAAAACCGGGACACCCAAGCCGCAAAAACGGCAGACACAGACAGAGATACAGCCGGGAAAAGTCCCAGTCAACAGGAGATTCCCAAAAATAACCCTTAATCCGCGGTCTGGTTTCGATGAAAATATTGCGATTCCAACCTCGGACTATCTTGAACATCTTGCGTGGATAAGGGATGCCAGACTGGACAGCGACCTGATTGTCAGCAACCTTGGTTATCAAAATAATGAATCTTCTTACGCAAAAGCGGATGCATCGTTAGATTGTTTCATCAAACTTCTTCTCAAATATCTTCACACAAATAAAACCCTCGATTACGAAGACATCATTTACTTATCTCTAATAGGAGATCCAGCCGCAACTCATTCTCTGACAATATTAAGATCCGTCTTGGCATACAATTTTAAAATAAAACAAGGAAATATGCATATGGCAGATTTTATCAGCAAGGCCCTTACATATATAAATCCCGATGAAACAGCTGTCTCACTATCGCAAAGAGAAAATAAATATGATCAAATGATCTATAATCTCGTACTATGCGAGCTGGCTTCCAATTATCCTTTCGCGGAAACAGTTCCATTCGCAGCGAATCTTGATAACTTTACTCAGGAGGAGATTTATCCTTACATTCTGGAAATGCTTGATCATCCGAGTAAAAGGATCAAAAGAAATGCGGTTTACTATCTCGGAACAATGCATACCACTGAAACCGCCGACAAATTATTTGAGATATACAAAAACACATCAGATAATACAGAGAGATTGAGGGCGCTATTTTTCCTTACCCAGATGAATTACAAGGATTTATCGGCTCACCTTGTTAAAACCTTAGCCGCAGAAAGAGATCCTGTTTTAGTGATAGCAATAATCAATTCTCTCAGAAAGATCGGGGATAAGAAAGCATTTCCCGAACTGGTGAAAAAATTAGTAAATGCGCCCGAGGATTATGAGCTTTATTTTGCCCTCATAAAAGCCTGCGTTACCTGCATAGACCTGAACGATAAAAACAATCTTGAAGCTATGGGTAAAAAGGTCCAGAATCTTTATACCTTGGCTGCGGTACAATTTAAAGATCCGGAGATTGCCGCGCCATTCCAGCAGAAAGTTGACCCGGATAAAATTGCAGTAGATTACAGGCGTACTGCCATGGGGCAAATACTTGAAATAGCGATTTCTGCGATTAACAATGGCAGATATTTTGGCGAACTTACGGGAAAGATTACACGTCTTTCACAAAAGCTGAAGCCCGGCAGATATCGACCTAACCAACTTTATCATTCCAACGCACTGGCATTATCAGAATTTCAGGAAGGAGTCCGAGCATTCTTTATAGAAGCGCTGCCACGGCTCAAAAACGGAGATAAAATCCTGTCAAGACTCTTGCTTTCAGGGTTTGAACACGACACAATTCTTGTTACCGCCTTACAAACATATTACAGACACTATAAAGATGATTTTCCCCGGCTTGCACACAGCATAATTGAATCTGCACTCCCTTCAATACTGATAGACAGAACTATAAGATATATGTATCTGGAGGGGATCAACACTGATAAAACAAACAGCATTCTTCATAAAATTGTATCACAATACACCCCGGAAGCCTCCAAAAACAGAAGGCATATAATCGCAATAGCGCTTTACTACTACACAACTCAACAAAACAACTTTAGCGAGGAGCAGCTGATAAAAATCGCTAAAAATGAGGTGCAGACAGTCGGAAATTTCCGCTATGATCCGCAACTGGAACACCTGCATTATATGCACATAAAAATAGCACAGGAAAGTTATCTGGCTGAAGCGGCCATTATACTTCTATGAGAAGGCTTACTTTTCAAGTAAATTTATTCATTTTTTCTTTTTATCTCATATAGTTTAAGGGTAAAATACCCCCATGCTTCTATTGGGATCATTACCATA
>JACQRL010000231.1 GCA_016206485.1 Planctomycetota bacterium
GGTTAGAAGACGGGCTCCAGAACAGAATATATTGGCATTATTGTGCAGTCTGGAAAGAAGCGTACTCTTTTTGTTCCAGCAGAGCGCAGCTCTTATACCCTTGATTTTGTTTGCTGATATTGCCATGCCTTGCCCGGAACCGCAGATCAGCACCCCCATTTCGCATTTTTTGTCCCTGACAAGCTCGGATACCTTTTTGGCAAAATCAGGATAATCGCATGATTTCGGTTCATCCGTGCCGCAATCTATAACAAGATACCCGTATTTTCTCAGAAAGCTGACGATTTTGTCTTTTACATTCAATCCGGCATGATCTGAACCTATCGCGATCTTCATATACATGACTTAAATCTGATTTTTAACGCTTCTGTTATCTTACCGGCTGTTTGTTTGTAGGTTTCTAGTGCGCATCCGATAGGATCTTGAATATTATTTCCGTCAGGGTCAAGCAGTTCGATTTGATAGATCGAGTCTGAGTATTCAGATTGTATTGCGCTCATAATGGTTTTTTCCATGCAGTAGATTATATCACTGGTTTCAACGAGTTCTTTATTTATTGGTTTTGACAGATGACTAATATCCTTTATTCCCAGTTCAGAAAGCACGGTTTTTGTATTTTCAGATGCCGGCGTGTTAGGCGCGGCAAAAACTCCGCATGAGTCAGATCTGAATGAACTTTCAAATTTTGTTCCTTTCATCATGTGGATAAATAAATGTTTTCCGAGGGGACTTCTGCAGGTATTCCCGGCACAAACAAAAAGTACATTAACAAAAAGATTATCTTTAACAATGTCTGATGGAATTGCCCCTTCATTTATGACTAAAGGGGGGGAAAGACTCATATCTACAATAGTAGGTGCCTTTGTGAACTTAGGTTTACCGCTGAATACGACGGCATCTGCTATATCTGTAAATGCGCTGCCAGGGTTGCCTGATATTGTTAGAGGCAGATTTGATGTATCTAAAATATCAGCGCAAATGATCGTCTTCTTGCAGGAATTTATGATGCCTTGTACGGCAGGATCAGAAGGGTTCCCGAAATATTCATGCATGTTTCCGTTTTTTTTGTTATCAATGCTCAGTCTGAGTACAAGCGGGCCGGGCCAGAATTTTTGGATCAGGCGCTTTGCAACGGGCGCTATTTTCGAAATATATTGAAGAAGTTGTGTGTGACTGCCAAGGAGTACGTATTTCTCTGATAAATTAAAATTTTTCTGTATTTTGAGCTGACTTGAATGTTCTAAAGATGTGCATAAAACATAGGAGCACTCTGTCGCCATAACTATGATTTTCCCTTTATCAATTAGAGAGGCTATTGATTTGATATCTGATTGCGCCAGGGCTGGATTCCCGGTTCCAAAGATTTCAGGCGGCACTATGTTCTGACAGAATGGCTCTTAAGGAGATCAGAGATCTGTTCTTTGTACTTAAGTAATGTTTTCTTCGATTCTTCTTTCAAAGTTCCCAGAGGGAACCTGCATTCCTCTGAATTAATTAAGGCAAGCTCTTTCATGAGAAATTTTACCGGAGCAGGATTTGTTTCGATAAATAAACTCTTTGATATAGGTAAATATTTAAGGTGTAATTCTTTTGACTTAGGATCATGTTTTAAAAGCAGGCTGCAAAGTTTAGAAATCTCTGCAGGGAGTATATTTGCCGTAACTGAGATAACCCCTTTCCCTCCGAGATTCATATAATGAAATGCATTTGAATCGTCGCCGGATAACAGAGTCAGATCTGTAGTTGATACAATTTCTGCCGCATAATCGACATTTCCTGAAGATTCTTTGATTGCGACTATATTTTTGTGCACTTTGAGACGATACAGCGTCTGAATATCTATATTCACAGATGTCCTGCTGGGAATATTGTACAGTATAACCTTGCAATTTACGTTTTTGGCTATGTATTCAAAGTACTCGTAGATCCAATTTTGGGTTGGTTTCACATAGAAGGGGGGGACAACGAGTATCCCATCTGTTTTATACTCATTTGCCAGCTTTATACACTCGTCTATGGTTTGTTTGTTATTAGCGCTGGCTCCGAAAATGACCGGGATTTTTTTGTTTATGGTTTTTTGAGCCAGTTTTAGCATTGCAGCACGTTCATTTGCAAGCAGAGCCGTACCTTCTCCAGTCGATCCAAAAAGTACTATCCCGTTTGTATTGCTATTAATGTGGAATTCGAGGAGATTGGATACAGATTTTTCATCGATTTGACCTCTTTTAAAAGGAGTTACAAGCGCTACAATAGATCCACTAAACATAGTAGGGATTATATTCTATTGTGTATAAGAAGCCAAGAATATATAGTTTTTCACAATTTATCACGAAACTTATCAAATTAATGACTCTTCGGCAGCGACAAGCCAGCATTCTAGGGCTGGGAATTAAGGAGCTGCTCAGAGTCAACCCTGAACAAGCCACGATCTTGAAACCGTGTGCCGAAGGGTGACTTGTAACTGTTAAGTGATTTAACACAGTGATACTTTGCAGGTTTAGTTAACAATTTTTGTAGATTAATTAAGTGTGTCATAAGACCTATGTTAAATACGTTTTAATTATAGTCCTTTTTTGTGTTCTGTGGTACTGACTTTGCTCAAGTAGATCTATCAATGATGTTTAATAAGAAAATAATAAAAATAATAGTAGTAGTTAATTAGGAGGTAAACATGAGAATTTCGAGAAAAAATGAGGGTTTTACCCTTATCGAATTGATGATCGTTATCGCGATTATAGCGATTATAGCGGCGATAGCGATACCTAACATTCTTGGTACGACAATGGCCGGTAACCAGAAATCAGCAATTTCAGGTCTGAGCGGAATCGGATCTGCTGAAGACCAATTCAAAAAGGATGACTCTGACGGTAATGGAGTCAATGACTATTGGGTAGGCGACGTAAGAGGATTGTATGTCATTAAAAGAAGCGCGGTAGTTGGTGCAAAAGTTTGCAGCTTGATTGATGCGGCCTTGGCAAATGCTGATGGCGCAGTATTGGCTGCTTATCCTGCCGGTGTGAACACAGATTTGACAGGATTACCTGCGGCAAGAACACCTCTGAACGGATATTGGTTCAGAATCATGACAAACAGACAGGATACAACAGGTGCAAACGTTGCATTGAACGGCGGTAACGGAAGAAACCTGTCAGCTTATGCGCATATTGCATATCCACATCTTTATGCAAAGACAGGTAAGTTTGTTTATTTCAAAGATAATGAACAGACCGTCTACAGCACAGATCCAACATCAGAAACTGCAGTTCTTGGCGCTCTGCCGGCTGATGTCGGTGCGCACGGCGCTTTTGCAGCTGCATATGCAACATTTGTTAACGACAAAGCAACAGCTGGCTGGCTACAAGTTAAGTAATCATACAGTTTAGTTAAAGCCCCCTCATTGAGGGGGCTTTTTTTTTGTCTTAATAAGTTAACAAATTTTTCACATTTATCTGTGCCATCAATCTCATCAATCGGTGAAATCTGTGGAGGAAGTCGCGAAACGTCGCTTAAGTACAGTCACACATCTGAACTCTTGCTATTATATTGCAGATAAGTTCTTCATCAGAAAAATGCGAATAACTTTTATCCAGCCATAGTGATTTGAGCATTTGGTAAGCGAGCTCATTTTCATTATCAGAGAAGTTGATGAAGTGTTTGCTTAATACCTCTTGAAATTGTTCCTTTGACAAAACCTGATTGCGTGTATGCTGTACAGGTTGTTCAGGTGGATTAATTTGCGAGGGTAAATCGCATTTTTCACACAGCTCTTCCCAGCGTTTATCCACTTCCGTCTGAATTGCTTTTATATCCTCTCCTTTTACATGTTTGAATCTTCCCTGTAGGTCGAGGTATTTGTTAATTGAAGTTGGATGCGGATTATATGTAATTTTCCATTTATTATTTTCTACTTCGAATAAAGGAAAGATTCTTGAACGCACCGCAAGGAATCCCAGCTCAATGGTATCAGATTCGGCATGTTTCCATCCCGGAGCACATGGCGACAGCAGATGTATAAAACGAAATCCTTTAATATCCTTTGCTTTCCTGAATTTATCTATGAAATCATTCATATAGGAAATACTGGCGGTCGCAAAATATGGTATTTTGTGCGCTATCATGATTGACGCCAGATCTTTTTTACGCTCAGGCTTGCCGGGATAGGCAGGTGTTGTAGTTGTCCATGCTCCTGCAGGAGTGGCCGAAGATCTTTGTATCCCGGTATTCATATATGCTTCATTATCGTAGCACACATAGATCATATTTTCATTGCGTTCAGCGGCTGCTGAAAGTGCCTGGAGTCCTATATCATATGTTCCGCCATCTCCCGCCCACGCAACGACATTAATATCATTAATTTTCATCTGGTCGAGAGCCGCTCTTACTCCTGAAGCTGTAGCTGCTGCTGACTCAAAGGCGCAGTGCAGTAATGGAACGCCTGCGGCAGAGTATGGAAATGGCCCGTCGATGACTGCAAAGCAGCAGGCTGGGACAACCAGAATAGTTTTCTTACCGAACACTTTCAAAGCAGTTCTGGCAGAGATCGCCACACCGCAGCCGGGACACGCAAGATGCCCGCTTGAATAAATTTCCTTTTCAGGAGTTGTCCATATTCTTCTTCCATCGAGAACAGGCTTGCTGTAATTTTTCATCTTTTACCTTTGTTCATGCTTAAATCCATTCAAATAAGGATCCGTTTAATTTTGTCTTTGTTCCTTTTATTATGGTCTCTTCAATTAACTGAGGAGTAATATCTTTTCCCCCAAGACCGCCTGTATAGCACAAAATTTCCGGAGAATTTTTTACACCGTACAAAGCCGATTTGATTTCCTGCGCAAAGATTCCATGATGCCCGTATGATATATTCCGGTCAAAAATAATTGCGCGTTTACATTTTGTTAAATATTTTTTTACTTGCTCGAATGGGAAAGGACGGAACACTCTTATTTTAATCAGTCCGATTTTCAGTCCTTCTTTGCGCAGTTTGTCTATGACAGGTTTGGCAGTACTGGCGGTTGTCGCGCTTGTTACAAACAGATAATCTGCATCATCAGCGCGGTATTCTGTGACGATGCCCCATTCGCGACCAGTCAGTTGTTTCCAAAGTTTATCTGACTCATTTATTTTTATTAATGCTTCTGACATTGCGTCATTAAGTTTGTGCCTTACTTCCTGATAGAATTGCGGTCTCAAAAGCGCTCCGAATGAGCATGGATTATCGATATCAAGTTTGAAACTTGGAGTGAAGTTCGGAAGGAACTTATTTATCGTTTCATTATCCGGGATTTCAACCGGCTCTGAAGTATGGCTCAGTACAAATGCGTCGAGTACTACCATTGATGGAATTAGTACCTGTTCGGAGACTCTATAGGCAAGAAAAATTGTATCTAGTACTTCTTGCGCGGATTCACAATAAAATTGCATCCATCCGGTATCACGCTGTGACAGTGAGTCGTTTTGATCTGTCCATATAGACCAGCCCGGAGCCATTGCTCTGTTGACATTCGCAAGAACAATCGGAAGTCGACCTCCTGCTGCCCAGTGGAGCAGTTCATGCATCAATGCGAGTCCCTGAGAGCTTGTTGCAGTAAATGTCCTGACTCCTGTAAATGCAGCTCCGATTATTGTTGCCATCGCAGAGTGCTCAGACTCAACATGCACGATTTTGGGTGAAAAAGTCTTATTGGCTGCAAGGTTGCAGATTTCTTCGATTATTGTTGTTTGCGGCGTTATCGGATATATTCCAATTACATCTGCTTTTGCCATTGCGACGGCATGCGCTACTGCTTCATTACCGGTTAAGAGTTCATGCCGCGGCATATTTTGATCCCATACAATGGCGAGGGCATTCCTTGACGCAAATCAGGCACCCCTTGCAATAATCTAAATTCACAGAAAATCTTTTTTTTGATGAATCAAATGAGATCGCATTATCCGGGCAATAATTCATACAGTTGGAGCAATATACACAAGTGCCGCACGAAAAACATCTCTTTACTTCCCAGGCAACAGAATTTTCGTTCAAAGTGCTGCTTATTTCGTCGAAATTTTTCAGTCTTGACTTAATGTCTGTAGCCTTTTGCGCGCTTCTTCTGAGTTCTTGAAAATAATTAAGATTTATTTTTTCTATTGTCGTTCCATCATCTTTTGCTCCCCTCAAATGCGGAATTTTTGCGGGATGAGGCTCCGTAGTTTTGTTCAGATAGTTATGGACAGAGGTCGCGGTCAGTCTGCCCTGCAAAATTGCCCCTGCAACCGTTCCGGGCGCCATAACCGTGACATCGCCGGCGGCAAACAGTTTTGGATCAGATGTTCTGTATGTCTGGCTGACATCTATACCGCCCGTTTCCTTCTGAACCTTGTTGAAAAGATGTTCCTGTTTTTCTCCGGTTGCAAATAAGATATGATCCGTTGTGACGGCAAATTCTGAATTTGGAATTATTTTTACTGCAGATTTTCTGTCTTTGCTGGTGGTTTTTGCAAAAGTTATTTTGTAATCTCCATTTTTATCTATCTGTATTGGGATAACGTTTTCGACGATTTGAATGCCTTCTTCCAAGCCTTCTGTTATATCATGTTCAAAAGCAGGCATTTCTTTCTTTGATCTTCTGTAATAAATCGTACTATCGCACCCTAACCTGAGTGCCGAGCGCGCGCAGTCAAAAGCGGTACTGCCGCCTCCGATTACCGCAACTGAACCCGAGAGTGGCTGAGAATCTCCATTATTAATTTGTTCGAGAAAAGTAAGTCCGGACATCTTCTCGCCGGCGCCGGGAATATCAGGGATCTGCGATATACTTTTACCGCATGTTATTATCACTGAATCAAATTGCCTTAGGAGTTTCTCATAATCTTTTGTGATTCGTTTTTCATAAATGAATTCAACAGGCAGTTGTTTGAAAACAATTTCCAATTCCCTGTCGAGAATACGCTTTGGTAGTCTGAATGATGGTATACCATATCTTAACAGCCCTCCCGCCTTCTTTTTTTCTTCAAACACTGTCACGAAGTATCCCTTAATCGCAAGGAAATAGGCTGCTGAGATGCCTGCAGGTCCGGCTCCTATTATTGCAATTCTGCCTCTATGGGGACCTTTCGACAGACAGAAAATCCTATTTTCAATCGCGAAATCACCGAGAAATCTTTCGATTTGTTTGATAGAAACTGATCCTCCAAGACTTTTGCGAAGGCATGAAGATTCGCACGGGGCAGGGCAGACCCTCCCTGTCGAGGCAGGTAACGGATTCGCCAGGCGAAGAATTTTCAGCGCCTCTTCGAATTTATTTTCATAGACAAGTTCGATGATGACAGGAATATCATGACCGGAAAGACATACCTGAGCGCAGGGTGAAATTCTATCTAAATAAAATGGTTCGACGTTTCTCCAGATTCCTGTCTTATTTTCTGCTGTTGTTTTGAGTGACTGTCCTGATATTGGGACATTGATTCCAGATTGTTGCAAGGGAGTCTTCAAGTTCTTCATTTAAGCGGGATTGGTTTTGAGACGGTGTTGTAGGCTTGGTAGGCAGCTTTGACATTTTCTTGTATTTTTGCAGGAGAATATTTCAAGATTGCTTTTTCCAGATGTTTCATTTGTATGATTTCTGTTGCCTGCGCAAAGGCTCCGGCTATAGCTGTATTAACAATCGGGGTTGTCGCGGTTCCTAATCCATTTTGGACAGCGATATCGGATGCGTTTACGACACAGATATTATTAAAACTTTTCTGAATCTGCAGATCTGCTGTTCTGGAATTGATAATAAGCAGGCAATCGCTGCTGGCTCCGGCAAGTGTGTCATGTTGGGAAAGCAACATCGGGTCCAAAACTACAATACAGTCTGGTTTTTCAATTGAAGAACGAATAAAAATCTGTTGATTAGAAATGCGCAAAAAGGCTTTGACAGGAGCTCCCCTTCTTTCAACCCCGAATTCCGGAAAACACTGGATATAACTTTTGTTTAGAAATGCCGCATATCCTATTATTTTGGATACGATAACGACACCCTGTCCTCCTCTCCCATGAAATCTGACTTCATATGACTTGATTGGCATCTATTTGATTTATTACCATACAAAGTTCATACCAACCGCAATTACAAACCGAGTATTCTAAAGTGATTTAACTGTGGGAAATAATTGTTCAATCCGACTAATTTTTATACAGGGTGAAATCCCTTATTCAAGGTGGAATTTCCCCGGTGAGTTTATGGTTCTTTGCTGATTGGCGATAAAAATAGATGTTAGGCAATTATGATGTATTCATTTGGTACGTAAAGGTATGGTTCTTGCCAATATTATGACGTGTCTACGGAAGAAGTTATTAAACCCAGATTCTCTGGTATTCCTGCAATTTGTGATGGCAGTGAGGTTGTTGGTTATATTGAAACGAATGTGAGCGAATTTGCTGCTGCGTATCCAATAACTCCTTCGAGTGTTATGCCACAGTATTTTCAGCAGGCTGTCGCAGATGGAAAGAAAAATTTATGGGGTATGGCACTGGATTTTTCTGAACTCGAATCTGAACACAGCTCAGCTTCAGCTTGTGAGGGCGCGGCAAGTGGAGGGCTTAGGGTAACGAATTTTACCTCTGGTCAAGGACTGGTTCTGATGAAAGAGGTTCTTTATCCAATCTCAGGAAAAGGACTTCCTGTTGTTTTCCATATCGGCGCTCGTGCGCTTACAGTACATTCACTAAATATTCATGCAGGGCATGATGATGTGATGGCGGTTTCAGACTGTGGTTGGGGAATGCTGTTTGCGCGAAATGTTCAGGAGGTTGCAGATTTGTCATTAGTGGCGAGAAAAACAGCCGAAGATACGGGAGTTCCGTTCATGGTGATTCAGGACGGTTTTTTGACCACACACACAATTGAAAAGGTTTTGCTTCCCGAGCCTGCCCTTATGAAGGAGTACATAGGAAACCCGCGTGAGCGAATTCCTGTTCTGATGGACCCTCTCCGACCTCTCATGCTCGGATCTGTCCAGAATCAGGATTCTTATATGAAAGGAAGAATTGCTCTTCGCGAAATTTATGCGAAAGTCTGGCCGATTCTGGATGAAAATATGAAATTATACAGGAATCTTACTGGCAGAATGATTGGTCGAATAGTTTCTTACAAGTGCGAGGATGCAAAATTTGTTGTAATATCCATGGGGACGATGGCTGAAACGGCGGAAATGGTTGTTGATTATCTCAGATCAAAAGGTGTAAGGGCAGGCTCTCTGGGTATATGTTCTTTTAGACCTTTCCCGTCTGAGTTGATTACATCCTGTCTGCAGAAAGCAAGAGTGGTTACTGTAATTGAACGCACTGATAACCCTCTGGGACAATCGAATCCCTTAACTACCGAAGTGAAGTCCGCATTTTTCGATATAGCTGGTGATTTGAATAATGGCAGGAGGTTGCCGTTTATTTACTCTGGAGTTGCAGGACTGGGATCAAGGGATATCAAGCCGGAAGACATTCTTACTGTTTATAATAATATGAAAAACCAGTCAACACCTTTTTTTGTGTTGGGAGTTGATCACGGGCTGGCTTTAAAATCGACAGATGTATCAGTAGGCAGACCGGAAGGATGTTTTTCTCTGAGGGGGCATTCGATAGGTGGCTGGGGTTCGATAACAACAAATAAAATTATTGCCACATTATTGGGCAACATTTTCCCAAATCATTATGTACAGGCATATCCCAAATATGGGTCTGAAAAGAAGGGGTTACCTACATCTTACTATCTTAACATGGCTAAGGAGAGAATTAAGTTCCATAACGAGGTCACTACGGTTGATTTAGCAGCAATCCATGACCCAAATTCATTTTATTATACACGACCCTTAGATGGTCTTAAAAGCGATGGAATTATTTTTATCCAGGGGAAATGTAACGGAGTTGAAGATTCCTGGAATATTGTACCTCAAAGAAATCGGGATACTTTAAAATACGGGAATTATAAAGTTTATATGTGCGACACAGCCAAAATTGCAAGGGAGGTTGCAAAACATCAGGATCTTGTTATTAGAATGCAGGGGATCGCATTTTTAGGGGTCTTTCTTCGAATGGCTCCTTTTGTAGGTAAGGAAATTGGGGAAAAACAATTGCTTGAAATGATCGAACCGGTACTGAAAAAGTTTTTCTCAAAAAGAGGAGAAGATGTTATTAAAAGTAATTTGGAGTGCATCAAGAGAGGTTTCAATGAAACAACACTGCTCAAAACACTTCCAGAACATGTTGCCAAATCTCATCTGTAGGAGAAACCGTGGAAACGAACAAATTAAGGTGCAGTAAAATGTGTTTGGATGAGGAGGATTTTTTCAGAAGGGTTATGGCCGCATATGAATGCGGAAGAGGTTCAGAATTACCGGTTGATATTAATATGGCGAGAAGCTTTATCCCGGCAGGGACTGCAGCATTCAGAAGTCTTTCTAATATTGGGTCAGAGCTTCCTTTGTTTATAAAAGACAGCTGTACAGGGTGCATGGATTGCGTTACTGCATGTCCAGATTCAGCTATTCTGGCAAAGGTTGTACCGGAACCTTCCCTTGAAAATGAACTGTCTTGTGTTCGTGAACAAGAGGTTCATGATTTCATTTATAATAACTTTGCAAAGACAAAAAAATACTATGAACATTTCAAAAAAACTGGTAAGGATGGGGGAATATTCGGACTGTTTGTTGATCCGCTAAAATGCAAAGGATGCGGTGAATGTGTAAAGGTTTGCGAAGACAGAGGGACAAACGCCCTTAAAATGATACGCAAAACTGAGGATAATTTACTGCTGTATCGCAAAGCTATGGCCTTTTATGACAATGCCGAACCGACTAAAAAAGAGTATATTATCGAGAAATCACTTTCCGACATAATGCTGAGTGAAGATTCTCTCCTTTTTATAGGAGGATCAGGATCTTGCGCAGGTTGCGGTGAAGCAACCGCGATCAGAATGATGCTGGCAGCAACAGCATTTATACATGGAGCGGACTCGGTCGGAATAGTTGCCGCTACAGGCTGCAATACAGTCTACAGTTCGACATATCCGTACAATGTTTTTAAGGTACCATGGATGAATTCACTTTTCGAAAATTCTCCCGCAGTAGCATTAGGTTTGAGAAAGGCATGGAATAAGCTTGGCTGGAAGAACAAAAGAATTTGGGTGATCGGCGGTGATGGAGCAATGAATGATATTGGATTTCAATCGCTGTCCAGAATTCTGATGAGCCGGAATGATATCAAGGTTTTAGTCCTGGATACACAGGTATATTCCAATACCGGAGGACAATCATCAGGCAGCACGTTTATAGGACAAACAACAAAATTCACAAATTATGGAGTATTGGAAAGGGGTAAGATAGGCAGACGAAAGGAACTTGGTCTGCTCTGTATGATGCATGGAGATGCCTTTGTTGCGCAGACAACAACACAGCTGACCAATCATTTTTATAAATCGATAATCGCTGCAAATGAATTTAATGGTCCTGCGGTTGTGAACGTCTATTCAACTTGTCAGCCTGAACATGGTGTTGCGGATAATCTCTCTTCACATCAGGCAAGACTTGCAGTATATTCACGCGCTTTTCCGCTGTTTATTTATGACCCCAGAAATGGCTCTAGTATTAAAGAAAGATTGTCGTTGTGGGGCAACCCTGCAGTTAACGAAGATTGGTGGATAAATCCCAAGACAAATGAAAAGGTTGATTTTATTACATTTGCCAGGAGTGAGGGCAGGTTCGCAAAAAATTTTGATAAAGATGGAAAACCGGCCGAGCGGCTTGTGTATGCGAATGAAGAAAGATTGAGAAACTGGAAATTCCTTCAGGAGCTGGCCGGTATAAAAAGCGAAAAATGACAAAACGGTACCAGATCAAAGCTCTTGACCATGACTTGACGGATATAGTTCATGAACTTACAACACAAGTTGTTTCAAGAGTTGTTGTGGCAAGTAGCGGTCAGATCAGCGATTTGGCTCTCTATCCGCATGTTTTTGAAGCAGGCAAAAAAGTTTTGAAGAAATATGTTCGAGGATTTCATGTATGTGGATGTCGAATGCATTGCGACCTGGAGGCAAAGCTTACTGAAATGGCAAAGGATGACTCTGCAGAGCGTGAGCTTAAAGGGATAGATTTCCGTTCTAGAAGAATAAATAGATACGTGCTTTTTATAGATGTTTTGTTGAGCCAGTTTTGTAAAGAGCTTGAAGTTGCAATCTTGCGCGAAGTTGCAAAACATTCTCCGGTAAAAAACTGGAGAGGTCTCCTGTTTCCGATTATTAAAAACGGTGTTGAACAGGTTCTAAGTAAATACATTTATTACTCTCTGACTTGTAACAGAGGAGAATACATCTGCCAGGTTGGAACTTGCACTGAATTTGATCCGTGGACAAAAATTCGGCCGCAAGATAAAAGCAACTGACAAGTCCAAAATCTGTAAAAATTGGCTCTCTTGCTATTATGTTGCTGGTATTGTAGGATTTAATTGTTACCTTTTAGATAATATTATATTGAAGTTATGCGTCATCAAATCCAGGTAATTAATCGCGATTTAAGAGAGCTGATTCAGGAATTAACTGAGCGTTTATTGGGAATCATCAGCGTTGACAGAAGACACCGCATCTACTCAGTCCTTTCATCACATATATTCAACCAGTGCAAAAAGATTATAAGCAGATATGTGCGCGGAATGCATGTCTGTGGTTGTCAGAGACATTGTGAGCTGCGTTTTCTGACAACGGGGGTCGACGGTTCGCTGAATCTTCGTCCTATATCTAAGCATCGGTTGAGTCATTCTAAACTGCATGGATATATATATTGTTTTGATATTCCATCAGACAGTTTTGTAAGACATCTACAAAAATTATTCATGTTTGATCTAGCCAGTCAGACACAAATAACACTGAATCCGGAACAGCTTAATTTTGTCATTAGTAATATTGTCAAATCCATTTTTACAAGATATGACTATTTTTCACCTGTTTGCAACAAAGGTTTGTATATATGCGAGGTTGGAAGTTGTATAGACTTCGATCCGTTGACCAGAATTAAATCAGTAAAGAAAATTGCCAAGAGAAAACCTGAACTTAAGTTTGTAAAATAACCCCGTTGTTTTTATTATTTCCTGATTATGACGACCAATATTGAATCTAAAAAGATCTTTTGGGCTAAATCTTATGATGAGGGTGCTTTCGCTGCTAAAAATGCCGGGAAACTCCTGTATCTGGATTTTTTCCATCCAGAGTGAACTGCCTGTCAGGCTCTGGAGGCAGAGTCATATAAAAGCGATAAGATCATTGAGTTTTTTAATAGTAACTTTTGCGGTGCGAGGTTAAAGTTTGGGGAAACAAGGGATATATCAGAAAAATACAGTGTTACATGGATTCCGACGATTGTAATAGCTGATTCTGACGGCAAAGAACACTATAGGATATTTGGATATCATAATGTCAGTAATATGCTGGCGGCGCTCAAAGTTGCTGTAGGTAAAACCAGATTTAATCAGCGAAAATTTGACGATGCAATCTTAATATTTGATGAAGTAATTACGACTTTGTCCGGTTCCGGTTATGCAGCAGAGGCAATGTATTGGAAAGGAGTTGCTGCATACCGAAAGAGTAAAGGTGATAAAGAAGTACTACACGATCTTTGGCAGCAACTTTATAAAAAATATCCTGCTAGTGAATGGGCGAAGCGGGTAGCGTATCAGATTAAAAGTAGCTAGTAGCTAGGTGATAGTAGCTAGGTAAGAGCAGCTGGGCTAAGAATTTGATTTAAGGTTTTTTCTAAGTGAAGCGGTTAATCCAGAGAGCATCTTTGCTATTTCAATCGATTGACTTAGCAGCGTATCATCAGGTCCGATGTACTGTAAACTTATACACAACAGAATATAGTTACGAAGTTCACTCGCAGATCCTTGTGCTATGTTATAAAATCGCAGTTAGTGATGTGGTCATTTCTTAGTTGCTATGTCGCTATTTCTATGACCTAGCTACTATCACCTAGCTACTGAGTAAGGTTCCCTCAAACTTCCTAATTTTTGAGCGGAATTCTTCTGGGACAGGTATGGGCTTCCAAGTTTCTGCATCTATTGCTACGTGTATGGTTTCTCCTCTAGCAACTAATCTGTTTTCTTTTTTGTGATAGACAAGAAATTCAAATCTGAAGCTGCTGTTTTTGATCTCTGCTATTCGCACATGAACAACAAGCTTGTCATCAAATCTAGCCGGTGATTTGAATTCGCAGGATGCTTTGACTACAACGTTATGAAATCCCTTGGTTGGTTTTATCGAGTCTGCCAGCCCGAGATTTCTCAGATAATCCATCCTGCCGTCATCAAAGTAATGAAAAAACCACGCATGAAAAGATATCCCGAAGGCATCGGTTTCAGGCAATCTTACGCGAACTTCAGTTGAAAAGTGAAATTTATCTTTTTCGCTCATTCAGGCAAATATTACTGCTTTCAGCAGCAACTCCAAATTATTTAACTTGTTATTAAGGCGTCTGCTTCGATTTCGACCAGTATTTCCGGAATTATAAAACGATTTACTTCAATCATTGCGGTTGCCGGTCTGATTTCTTTGAAAAATTCACTGTGAGCCTTTGCTACCAGGAGCCAGTGATCCATGTTTGCCACATAGATTCTGGTTCGCACTACATCCTTAAGATCAGCACCGGCAGCTTTTAATGCGGTTTGAATATTTTTAATTGCCTGGACTGCCTGCTTGTATGGGTCTCCGGGCGAAATTATGTCGCCGCTGCTGATTGTTCCAGTTGTTCCTGATACAAAAACAAATTGTCCTATTTTGACAGCCCTGGAATATCCGACGACTGATTCCCAGATTACACCCGAAGATATATTTTTTCTTTCCACGATCTTTCTAATAATATATAAAATAGTTAACAATGTTATAGTTCTGTTTTAATGATTTATGGAAACCTCTAAGGTTGGAAATGGATGGCTGATTCGCCTTGAAAAGGGCGAAAAGGTGAATGCATCCCTTATCCAATTTGCCAGGAATAAAAATCTTCCCGGTGGTTTTGTGCACGGTTTGGGTGCAGTAAAGAATACAGAACTCGGTATTTATCACCTTCACAAAAAAGAGTATGAACGAAAATTGTTTGCTTACGAGGCTGAACTGATGAATCTTACAGGAAATATAAGCTGGCTCGGCTCCGATCCTGCTATACACGTTCATGCCACTATAGGCAGCCCCGATTTCCAGGCTTATGGAGGACATTTATTTGAAACAGAGGTTTATGTCGCAGTTGAATTGTATATAGAAGTCTTTAATAAGAAGATTGAACGCAAATATGCCCCGGAAATCGGATTAGACCTGTTGTCTTTGTGCCGATTACCCTGAAGTTTTATCTGATATACTTATACAAATGCAGGTAGATCCTGATTAGATTTGTAGCACTTTTGGAGGAAATAATGAAGAAATTAGTGAGGTATATTGGCGCTGTCTCTGTGGTTTCTCTGGTCTTGATTCTCAAAACAAGTGTTTTCGCTGACAAAGAAGATTTACAGCAGGGAAGCGATATTATTGTTGTATACGCTGCTGATGGAAAAATTACTTGTGTGGAAGGACATAGATACGAGTCAGGTCCCGAAGGAGCATTGGGAGGCAATCTTACATGTTACTCCGGACCTGAAGGGGCATTGGGTGGGAATTAGAGTTGAGACCATTTTGTACGGAGCATTACTCAGCGTCCGAAAGTTCTTTGTCGATTGCGGACTTTAATCTGTCAGCCTTGGCTTGATCTATTTGTTTCAGTCTTTCATATTGATTTAAGGCGTTGTCTTTTTGTTTAAGTTCTACGTAGGCGCAGCCAAGATTATAGTAGCTGTGCGAGTCTGTTGAGTTCATTTTTATACACTTTTTATAGGCCTTGACAGCTTTATCCCATTTTGATGTCATCATATAAGCGTCGCCGAGAAAAACTCTTACTTCAAAATTATCAGGATTCAATTCAATAGCTTTTTTTGCTGATACTAGCGCTTCATCACCTTTTTTTATCTGTAGATAGGAAAATGCCAGTAGTCTGTGGGTATCAAGGCGGTTTGGCTCAAGATCTCTGGCTTTTTCAAGACTTTTTATAGCGTCCGGAAAACGAGATGCCTGCTTGTATGAATTTCCAAGGCATAAAAAGGCTTCTGCGATGCTGCAGTCTTTTGCTGTCACCTTTTCAAGAATCTCTATGGATTTTCCATACTGACCTTGCTGGCTGAACGCGTAGCACATTCCTACATAGGAAGACACATTGACTTTATAATCGGAATTTAATTTAATCGATTGTTCAAATGCTTTTATTGCCGGATCAAATTGGTTAAGTTTGTTATAGCAGTGGCCCAACCTGAAGTGAACACCCGCTATGTTGGATTCTAATTCAAGCGTTTTTTCATATAGTTTTGCGGCTTCTTTGTAGTTTTTTTTGTGTTCATGTATAAATGCGGTATTTTTGAGTGTTTCCGGATCATTTGAATCAAGAGAAATTGCCTTTTCGTAATTGAATAAC
>JACQRL010000250.1 GCA_016206485.1 Planctomycetota bacterium
AAAATTGTAATCGGGTCATTTAAAAGCATAAGACCATCTTTGTATCTGGCAATCCTTGATTGAACAGTAACCCTTTCTCCTATGTGGAAATCAAGATATTCTTTAGTCAATTCTTCACCCTCTTTATAACCAATGCCTTTCTTCAAGGTATGAACCTCTTTACCTACCTCAACTATTTCCCCCACCAACTCATGACCTAACACGATAGGTGCATTTCGGTCCACCTTGAGATGTCCCTTATAGAAAATGGTTTTGTCCGTCCCGCATCTTGCTGAGGCTAATACTTTTATGATTATATCAGTCAAACCACATTCTATATCCAATTCGCCTAATTGTATATCATGCGGTCCATAATAAACAAAGGATTTTGATTTGAATTTACTCATTTTTAAATTACCCCCACCCCAGTCGTAACGAAGACCTCCTTTTAATCGTATAGTTACCATGTTCTATTTTACAATTATATAGCCAAATTATTTCCATTCAAACACAATAGATATACATTCTTTATTAGTCATTAAATTTTGATAGGCACTTTGAGCCCTGGTATAATTATATATCTTCGGTGCCATCTCTTTTATCATCACTTTACCTTTACTTAATAACCGTAGTGCTTCCTTTTTATCAGATATAGTAGAAGCTCTTGATGTATATATATCCGGTTCTTTACTAAAGAGAAATGAGGAATAGTCAAAATTTATACCTCCTGCATAACTACCTAAAAGTAATAATCTGGGGCTATAGTCATTTGTATTATCCCAGGATTTATCCTTAGCAAGCATGGTGGCTTCATTTAATCCTGATTGTGTCCCGCTCGCATCTACTGCTATATCAACACCACGAGGAAATAAGGTTCTGAACTTTCTTTCTGATTTACCTTCATCTAAATCAATTATGTAATCTATCCCTAACCTTTTTGCCAACATTAGTCTTGTTTTGCGTATATCTAAAGCTACAACCTTTGTTCCATAGTTTTTAAAAACCTGTGATGCCAATAGGCCGATCAAACCCTGACCAACGATCGCAACGGATTCTCCCCTTTGGGGTTTTACCCTTAATACACCATGGCAGGCTACAGCCAAAACTGCCGTAAAAGTAGCTGCGACAGGGTTGACATCCTGGGGGATTATAATTACATCTTGAGATTTACAGACTGCATGACTTAAATGCGCACCCCAACCAGATGCATATTCATGGAAAAAATTAACATTGGTGGTGAATACTAACTTTTCCCTTGATAACTTTCTGACTTTCTTACCTTTTTCAATAACTTTCCCAACCAAGGAATACCCAGGTATTAATGGAAACTTACTTGCATTGGTTTCCTCTCCTCTTAAAATTCTGAGTTCTGTTCCTGTACTAACTCCAGTATATAATGTTTGTACCAAAATCTCATCATCTTTTATCTCCGGCACTCTCACCTCACCGATAGATACAGTAAATGGTTTCTCAAAAACTATTGCCTTTGCGTTCATTTATAATACCCATATTCCTGAAAGAATTTCTTCATGAGCATTTTATTCTCTCTGGATAATCCACAACCCACAGGGTCACAGTCACCAAGGATAAAACCTCCTTTTGGTGTCCTCCAATATTTTAAAAGAAGCATTACTTCTTCACGAATTTTTTCCACATCTCCATTTACCAGGGTGGTCTGAATATCTGCATGGCTCTCAAAACAAATCCTGCCAGAAAACTTTTTGCCAATTTCCTCAATACTCAATAACCTTGGTTGTTCTAAATTTATAACATCTAAACTAATGGCAATAAGGTCTTCAATTAAATCGTTAATCTTTCCACAGGAATGTAGCCAGATGTGCATTTGATATTTATGAACTGTATCAAAGATTGCCTTATACCTTGATTTAAATATCTCCCGCCATAACACAGGAGAAATTATCAATCCCTCCTGGGTTCCCCAGTCATCGGTAAGACGAAAGCCGTGTATTTTCCCTTTGAATCTTTTTGCGATATTCTCTACCGTACGTATCTGGAAATCTATTAACCTATCAGCTAATTCTTCAACTTTTTTACGATTTATATAAATATCTTCAAGAAGCGTTTCAAATCCACGCATGAAATGCATGCGTTCAAAACAGACTGAGCCATTGCAAAGAACTACATATTTATCTTGAGTATTTTTTAATATCTCTTCAAGTTTATAATAGCGAAATGAGTCATTAGGATCTGGGAATTTTATATTTTGTAAATCATTCCACTCTTTAATCGGATGTTCTGCTACCTGACCCATATTATTTATCTCACTCTTTTTCCAAAGACATCCCCATTCATCCGTTCCGTTTTCCTTTTGCCACCAACGTGTTCCTCTCATTTCACAAAATACGAAGACTACATCTGCATCATAGTCTGTCTCCAAAGCGTTACCACAAACAGGAATTTTATCAGGGCTTCCAAATTCTATCGCTCTTCTTGTTCTCTCGTAACCTGTCATATCTTTTTTCCTCGATCAATCAGACTAATACCACCGGCTCCAATCTCAAAACACAATGTCATTATCTGAAATGGTCCCAATTGCACCAAAACTCCGTTCTCCTTCTTGTTTATTTGAATTGTCTGCTCCGCACGGCCAAGAAAATCTACTTTAGAACATCTTCTCACTGGAAATTTCCATTTTAGCCAGACAGGGTTTCTTTTTTTGCCCATTCCTTCAGCAATACGCACGTAAAAATTCTGCCCTTGAGAGAAGATCGCACTACAGATAACATTTGTATCTGCATCAAGAGAAATGAAACTTTCCGAATCAGAGAAATTTTTTCTTGTGCCACCAACGTAATAACTCAGCAATGGAAAATTATATTCCTGATGCATTTTCAAAATTCCGCTATTTTCAAACCCTGTATTTAATGCAGCAATTGCATAGCGGCTCCTATGGATTCCCACAAGAGTTTGTCGCATCTCTTCAATGAGAGGGAGCGTTCCCTTTTTGCAAAATTCTCCCTGGATAGGGTACTTTCCTCCGTAGCCAAACACATTAGAAAGGCACTTACCATTCACATAATAGCCATAATTACCCGTGTTAAAATGGACGAATGTCCACTTTCCATCTGACTGTGCAAGCCATTCCATTGAATTCACAGACCATGTAGTAAATTCCCATTTATTGCATATGTATATTTCATAAGGATTCTGCTTTTCCCATGCAAAATATCCAAACGGAATATGTTGATATGTCTTTTTATTTTTAAAAGCAGGGAAAAAGTCCACACGGAATTTTCTAATATTATCTTCCCAGTCACGGGAGAGTGCCTGTTCAGGAGTTATTTTCAAAAATCTTACAAGGTCATCTCCTATCAACTTTCCCTTTTTGCCAAAATCAGTTTCTACGTCAAATTTGATTAAGCGCGAGGTTTTTTCTATGCTAATCCGGATGTGCTGCTTAATACCACAATAATGATTTTCAGCAAGAATAGTCGTAGCGTCATCTCCAGATTCAACCAAATTAATCTTGTGATTTCCCTTTGTGGAGTTAATCCATCTATTATTCTTGATGTCATATCCGGTAAAAACATTTGAATCCGCATCAATAATATTAGCGCCCGTTTTCTTGTCGGTAAGAGTAGTGATTGTCCCACATTTTCCGATTTTTATAAAGTAAAAATCATTTTCAATTTGCAATCTTCCTGTGGATATCCGCAAATGCTTTCTTTTAGTTGTTGCCACCTTAGCAAGGTCATAGACCTTATATCCTAACGGCGGAATATCTGCATAAAAATGCATTGTCTTCCCTTCATTAGGCTCAATAATTGTAACCAGTTCCTTTCGTGTGAATGGTAATGGATTCCATACTACGATAGATATTTTTTTCCTTTTTTGCTGCAGTCCAATACCCTGGTGTATAAACCTGAATGATTTTTTCAGTACCCATTGTGCATCTTTCTTACCAGCATTATACCAAGTATCTCCTGTATCATTCATAAGGCGTGTAATCCACATATCATGATGCTGCATGACCATCAGGTCTTCCCATGCATCTCTAATTTGAGTCTCTCCGTCTGCGTTGCCGAATAACTTACTCAGTGCATAAAACCGCTCTGCATTTAGAACGAGTGTTTCGAGATCATTGATCTGTTTTTGAACCCTGTCACCCCATAATCCACTCGGCATTCTCCAGTGAAAATCCTCCGGCTTAGACTTCCATATTCCCTGCGGTTTTGGTGTATCTTTGAAATAGTCTTTCAAGGTTGTATAGCGTATATGCTTTGAAGAAATGTTCCAGCGAATCATCTTTTCAGTTACAAGCGGGAAAAATCCCGCCTCTATTCTGCAGTCCGGTATTCCTACAGAGAGCGTTTTTTTGATGCCATATTTCGCCATCTCCATCAAGAACTGATGTGCCCTGAGCCTGTCCATGATGTAGTAATTGGACTTTTTATATGATGGCGACGTTTCAACCAATGAACCATCCATTCCCTTCCACCAGACTTTTTGTTTGTAAACACGGCCCACTTCCCCACGGACTGGCCAACAAATATATGTGGATGCATACCTAATACCCACTCCTTTTAGCAATTGAGGAATCTGAGCATGCGGCAGCATTTCCTGACAGGCAAAACTGACCACATCCTGTCCAAGAACGTCCAGGACAATTTCCTTGCCGTAAACGAATTGCCTGACATTTGATTCCCCGGATATGAACTGTGCGTAGGGCATGCTGTAGGTACCGCCCACAACCTCTAAAAGTCCATCCCGTATCGCATCTCTTATAACCTTCAGTTCACGGTTCCACTTTCCATCTTCCTTCATTTTCCTCAATGTATAACAGTCAATCTCTAACAGGTACTTAAATCCTTTGTATTTTCTGGCAAGTTTTATGAACCCCATTAATCCTTTAGGCATCATATGATTGAACCAATTGTCTCCCCAGTAAAGGTAACCTGCATGACCACCAAACGCAATATAATGCACTGCATCTTTCTTTACACCAGGAACTTTCATGAGATACTCGCGATTAACCTTTTCATGCTTCTCGGGGAGAAATGCACCCGTTTCTTCAAAAGGGTCACGATACTGAGATAATAATTCTTCGTTGGTAATGTTCGGTTTCGTCATTTCTTATTTAATCCTTATACTCGTTAACATCCCTAAATACTCTTACCCTGTATCAATTCTTACCATTCCTCACCACAGGAATCCCAGTCTCCTCTCTTTGCACATTTTCTTATGTGTTTTTCAAATTTGACAATGTCCCAAAGTTTTGCTTTAGTATTTCTACGAAGAAAAGGCGGTTTTTTATTGCAAAGCATCCCATAGGTTTCTGGTCGCCGCTCTACAGTGTTGCGTATACGCCAGTCTGCTATTCCTGAAACTATAGAATCCGGGTCATACCGCGTCAAATAACGTGGTTGGTCAGGAGATATGCTTGCCTTTATAAATACATCCTTTGCATAACCAGCATTGGCAAGGATTTCTCCTCTGTAATCAACTATCATGCTAAGACCTGGTTCACCATTCGTTCTTGCATAGGTAGAAGCAGCCATAAAAAGACCGTTATCAAAACAGCGGCATCTTATTCTTGCCTCGGCAATACTCTCTCCACCAACGGCAAAACCTGCAATAGGAACAAATACAATGTCCGCCCCTTGTAATGCCAGGCACCTTGCTGGTTCAGGGAAATGCAAATCATAACATATCATGATGCCTGCAACTCCAAAATCTGTCTTGAATACGGGATATTCATTACCCGCTGCGACATAGTTGGATTCGTAGGCTGGGACATGGACCTTCCTGTAAATGCCGTCTATTTTCCCATTACGGTTAAACAAAAATCCATGATTGAAAATCTTCCTCTTTTCTTTCACGTAAATTGAACAGATGATGTATATTTTATATTTAGCGGCAATCCTTGACAACTCAGATATTGCAAATTCAGCATGTTCTTCCACGACGTCATAGAATACCTTACCTCTCTGGTCTGTCAGAGTTGCCATAAAAATTCCACCCGGGTCTTCAGAAGCAACAACGACATCGGCTCCAGCATCAGCCGCCTTTTCAATCAATCTTATAGAACGTTGAAGATTACTCTCAGCCTTCTGTAGAATATTCGCACGGTTAAAATCAGGTGAAAACGGCTTGCAAATCTCAGGTATTCTTGCTTGAATGACTGCTACATTGATTTTCCTGCTCATTATTTATCTCCGGGCCTTGAATATTTGTTACTCAGGAAACCCACCACATCTACTTCTTTAATCTTTTGGGGCACTAATGCATACAATTGAGCTTTTCCTACAGACAGGGATGTTTCAAATTCCTCCACATAACCGACGTACTCCTTGAGTCGCAGGTCATATACATGACGTCTTTGCGGCAGTAGAATTCTTAGACGATGCATGCCCTGGTCTTCTATTCTATAATCCTTTATTATACCCACGTACTCAATTTCACCATCTTTAAATACCGTAACCTCTGTAGCAGGTTCCGGAATACCCATGTGAAACATCGCATTTTGATACTGCTCTTGTGCACGCAAGACCTTAATCCGCTCTTTAATATCTGCTACATCAATAATTATATTATGAAGAATCTCTTTTAAGCCAAATTCTTCCCCTTTACTCCTCATCACGAAATAGTTTTCTAATCCGAAATTAAGATATACTGCTGTTCCGTCCCCGTATTTATTAATAATAAAAATCGGAACATTACCTTCAGCAATACCCAAAGCCGTACCACTCGTAACGGTAATACCAGTTCCAACAGTTAAGTCTTCAAATGGCACATTATAATATTCATTGCCATAAGCACCAGAAATAACTCCATGTCTGTGTTTGGCAACGTCAAAGGACTTTTGGTCCATACCAAAAATTTCATCCAATAACCCGTTTTTGAGAATTTTCCCATGTTCATTCCTGATTCCTATGCGGTAGTCACCTATTAGAACGCCACCTCTTTTAACAAATTCCTTCATCCTGACTACCTCTGTTTCGGTTAAAGATTCGCTGAATGGGAGTATCAACACCTTATAATTATTAAGTTCTTCTTTCTCAATCTGCTCTGTAGCAATCATGTTGAACTGATAACCCATATCAAGTATTGCAGTAATAAATCCCTCCATTGAAACAATTGAATGACCCATAAGCAAAGGGTTATCCCATTTGGTGGCATATACTCCCTTGTTGTTTATATGATTCCCTATACCACTATCAAGAGTGCTTGCGTGCCAGCTCCTTTGTGAATAATGAATTCCTATTTTGTCTATCTGCCTTGTGGCATTCAACAAGAGTTTATCAATCCCCTGCCTTATTTCTCTGACCTCTTCGCAGGTCTGGGCAAAACTTTTAGTAGGGGTAAAATCAGGGTTCAGTGCAGAATATGGATTCCCTGGGGCACCGGCATTAAACCACCACATACTGTCAAATCCCCAAAAAAGGGTCTTCCATGGCAGGAATCTTGCAACAGTTTCGCTTCGGTCATCAGGGTAACCGCCCATCCATATTCCAAGCATAGTACCTGGCTTTGCAAACGAACGAGCGGCGTGCAAATTAAATCCCTTTTCTGAATGAATCCAATATGGATATACATTAATCATGTCCAGCAATTGTGCCAGTTCCCAGAGATTATTTGTTCCTCCATAACTGCTGAATTGTTCCAGGCCATCAGCCCCAACCCTGGCATCAGGGTCTATCTCTTTTATCGCATCCCTCGCAAATCTATGAATCTCGTTAAAAGATTTATCAATGAATAATCTGTAATCAAACCATGGAGATGGATTCTGCTGCGGCTCATTCATATCCTTTGTTATTTGCACGTCTTCCCATCTGGCATAAGATGTTTCCCATTCAGTATTCAGGTCTTCTATCTGCCCGTAAGAATTCTGTAGAAATTGTCTGAACCCTTTTATAGCGGCAGGGGTATCGGTAAACCTGCCTTCTGGTGAAATATTTATATAATTTTCATCTCCAAGGGTATATGCTGCGGCTGTCCTATACTTCTTGAAGGCCCTGGCACAATCTTTCAGTTTTTTCTGGAGTTCTGTTTTAAATTCCTCATCAAATAATTTTTTTGCTTCAATAGCATGAAAATATGCAGCATAGGGAATACCCTTCATCCCAAATTGACTCAACCATCCAGCAACATATTCATTCGTACCACAATTTGAATAAGTATCTATCCCCCACTTTTTCTCTTCTTCAATCAAATACTTCTGTAGAATATCTTCACCCATTCCCGGGTCCCATGCCACAAGTGAAAAAGCCCTTACAGCAGTTGTTTTCTTCTTCTCCGCCTTAGGTTTTGGCTGAGACTCAACTGCCTTGCCAGGTATAAGTGAAGAAACATTTCTATTAGCGGCTTGAAACAATGTCCTTATGACCATTCCCATGGATTTTTCATAATCATCTATACTCTCAGCAGGTGGGGTTAAACAATGTAATTGTCCTGGTAAAATACCCGGATAATCCAGAAATGTAACACGTCCTTTCTCTGTAATAATCCTGTTAACTTCTTCTTTTACGCTGGCTGGGGCATAGACAAACAGAATATTCCCTTCTTTACGGGCATGGTTTAGAATCTTTTCTTTGGTATCAGGGTTAAATATATCCCAGGGAACGTTCGCTATGACTATTACGTCGTATTTTACTTTAAGTCTTTCATCAAGCCTTATTTTTGTTTCTGCGTCACTGGCACCCGGAACATCAACACCAATGTTGTTTGGAAGGCCAAGTTGTTTTGTGTCTATCCACCCTATCAATACCGCTTCATAATTCAGGTCAAGGCGTTGTGTCAATTCAGCAATTTCCCTGGCTGAGGAACGCGGACAGATAAAAAGAACCTTTAACCGCTCATTATTATCGGATATTGTCCACTTGATATGTGGAGTGACTACATCTTGCGATACTTCAAAATAACCCGGACTCAAATCCACCATAGGACTCCAGGCAGCAATTGCAAAATTACCAAACAAAAACATTACTGCAGAAAGCCATATTCCCAAAAATATCTTTTTCATATTCTCATTCCCCTTTTTAATAAGTCCTTACTCTATTTCTTTTTAATCGCTGCGTTTAATTTCTTCTCAATATTGGCTAAGGCCTCTCCAATACTAATCTCATCTATAAAAGCCCTTTCTAATTCAGTATTTATGATTGAACGTTGTTCGGTAGTAGAGATGATTAAATTAGGATTGACAAAATCCTTCATTGAGAAGGTTGATTTCATAGCATCTATATATATCTGGTTTTCTTCTCTTGGCCTGTTGCAACTCTGAAGAAAATACTCTGTCTCCTCAGAAGTCCTGTGAATAGGCATACTATCTCCCATATCTATCATGAACCTTATCCCTTCCGGACTGGAAAGATGTTTTACTAATTCATACGCTAACTGGGGGTATTTGGTCTGGCTGGATATAGCCCAGCCGAGACCACCCGTGACACCGAGTCTTTTTCCCTTATATTTTGGCAAAGGAGATACAGTCCAATCCAAGTCTTTCTGATGGATAAGAACCGAGGTAATCCAACGCCCGCCATACATCATAGCCGCCCTGCCCATGCCGAATACTTCAATAGAACCTCCCACACCCATTTCATTGGCTATTTCTGTAGGAGTAGGAGACACATGATATTTTTTGAAAAGGTCTTTTAAAAATTCCGTAGCCTCTCTCGCCTCTGGAGAATCAATGATACACTCTGTCCTTTCCTTGTTCCATAACTCTCCCCCGTATTGCTTAACGAATCCGAACCAGGACTCTAAATAAGAGATTACAATACCAAAATGGCTAATCTTGCCTGAGATATCCTTTTTAGTCAGTCTTTGAGCCGCATTGAGGACCTGGCCCCAATCCCAATTGCCATCAGGATAAGATAACCCGGCCTCATTGAATAATTTCTTATTATAATATAGAGCATTTGTCCCAAGATTAGCTGGGAGGGCATATATTTTGTCCTTATAAGTATATTCATCAACTGATTCAGGATAAATAAGGCTAATATCAAAATCACTGTCATCTTTGATGTAAGGGTCAATAGGCAATAAAGCCCCTCCCTTAACGAAATCAACTAAAGCCATAGGACCGAAGGTAAGGATAACATCCGGAGCCACACCACCTGCTATCTGGGTTAATATCTTTGCATTAAATTCTCCAGGAACAGGCTCATATTTAACTTTAACTCCTGGATGCTTCTTTTCAAATTCTACTGCCTGTTGCCTCCTGAATTCATCGTAAAGTTTGAAGGCGCCACCTGCAAAACGCAGATTGACATTCTTCGGTCCGCGACTTTTGTCTTCTTTTACTGCACAACCAGTGATTACCAACATCAGTACCACTAAAGAAATTAATTCCAAACTTTCCCTTGCTTTGCTCATCTTATCACCTCAAAATCAATTTCCCTCTTTTGACCGCTGACTATTTCTGTAACTACCACTTTCCATGTGCCTTTTTGTTCATTGAGTGCCAATGGTATATAATATAAACCTTGACCCTTTTCTAATATCAAATTCTTTCCGTAATAACGCCTGGTTTGTCCGTCAGGGTCAAAGACTTCTATGTGAACTACATGTTTACCGGTTTTCTTTCCTTCAGATGGCTGAATAATGATTTGAAAATGAAACTTTTCACCTGGTTCAACTGCAGATTCATCCGGTTTTACAACTACCCCTTCTATCTTATATGGCATCATGGCATAGACCTTCACTCTGCCAGGTGTAATTTCGGTCATGGTACGGTCGGTAGGACCTATATACTGTTTTTCCCGTACGTCATAGAGGTGTCCAGTTCGCGGCAAAAATATCCCCACCTTCTTAGCACCCTCGTCCTTGCTAAGTTTTTCCTTTAGAAGCCCGATATACTCTCCTGTCCCATCACTGTAACGAATAACCTCGCAACCCTGTAAACGACCGCCTGAGTCAAGTTTTATTTGCACTGGACTTTTTAAACCACAGAGAGTTAAAAGTTTATCCATACATTCCTGTTTAGACATTCCTTCTCCTTTACGTCGTTCCTCTATGTAATCATTCATACGAAAGTTAAGCAAAATAGACTGTCCTTTCCCATATTTATTTATTACTATGGCTAGTATAGTTCCGTCTATTCTGCCGTAGGCAGTGCCAGTGGCGATAGTAATATGATTATATTCAGTTGTCCTAAACGACTTTAGTCCCATTTTACTTATATCTACAATGGCTTCTCTTTTTCCTATGGTTCTCACTTCACCAGTAATGCCTAAAACATCATTAAGTGCACTGGAACTCAAAGCCTTTCCATGTTCATCGTAGACTGCTGGAGAAAGGTCAGATATCAAGATGCCACCATTATACACAAACTTTTTTATCTCTGCCACTTCTTTTCCACTGAGAGATACGGCTGTAGGAAGTATAAAGACTTTGTATTTACCATCGCTAAGCCCTCCTTGTTCTAACAGGACATCGGATATCATCTCATACTGATAACCTAAGTCTTCCAATATAGGCAGTAGTTCCTCACTGCTCGTTCCATACCTATATAAACTGGGCTTAGAATAAAGAACGGCTATACCATCATGCAGGCGTTCAGCATTTAATATTAATTTGCCGATACCTTTTTTAATCTCATTTATTTCCTTGAGGCTTGCTTCCAGTCCCGGGGTAAGACGAAAATCCGGAAAAATACCTTCGTAACCTGTACACGAATAAGTATAATTATAAGGTGAAAACCACCAGATACTGTTTGAATTATGGAATAACTGGTGCCATGGCATGATTTGTAGAAAAGGTAAATTATCACTATTGTCAGGGTAAGACCCATACCATGTCCCTGTCAGAGATTGCCTCGTAGCAAAACTCCGCACACTTTCCTTCGCCAGGTAATCGTGCCCGATTCGTATATATGGCATAATTACTCTCAGGGAAGTGGAAAGTTCATACCAGTCTATTCCAAGATAAGTATTTGCTTCAAAAATCCCTTCTATTCCAACCCTGGCTACCGGGTCAACTTCCTGAATATCTTTTTGGAGAATAACCAGGTGTTTAGTCATTACTTCATCCATATGAAGACGAAAATCCATCCAAGGAACAAGATTACCTTTTTCGTCTGCCTCTCTTTGAAGCATCGGTTTGATTTCTGCCCAACTATTATATCCTGCACTCCACTCTTTATTCAATTTTTCTATATCCTTATACTGTCTTTTCAAATATTCCTGAAAATCTACCTGGCAGGTTGGTGATAAACATACTTCTGCGCCTATGCTCAAATTCGGTTCATCTCCCAAAGAATATCCTGCCGGTCCCCATTTAGCCATCCTGCGTGCCATGGATTGGACCTGTTGTTTCGCTTTTTGCCGATAAACCGGGTTAGTAAGACAAGGTTCTCTGACATTACTGCTACCGGAATAATAGGTAGTCTCAGCCATTGGGAACGGCCGCATATTTGTGGTTGGAGAATCAAGAAACATCACGCTGTCAAATCCTTTTTGCCACATATAATGACCTAATTGTTCAAATAGATGTTCACCGCCAGCCTTGACCCAGGCGCCAAGGATGAAGTCTTCCTGACCTATAGTAGGAACGAAGAGTATCGTTTCCTGTCGTGATAATATCCCTCCATGCTCCTCAGATGGATAAAGGTTGACCTGCACCCTATTAACTATGGTTAGTATGTTCTCTACCGGATATTCAAAGTCAGATTCTTTCTGACCCACGTTTAATTTTTTAATCATTCCGGCTACCTGGCGTTCAAAATTATCAATAATAAGAACTTCCAGATTCTGCTCTTCTAAAGCAACGCTGTCTAACAGTATCTTTATATGTGCTACTTCACCCAAGCGGTAATATTCCTTATCAAGCCTTACCTCATCTATTACTATTTGAGCAGTCACCTTAAAAAATGTACTTGACCAGTTAACTATCTGTCCATTCTCTTCTAACAAAAGATCCATATAATGGCCGCCTGCTTTCAGGATAGGCAAAGAAAAAGAGATTGTCTGAACCCCGTTTTGAAGTTCTAAATCCTTGGTAATAACATTTTCTACCTCATTCTTCTCATCGCGGATAGTCAACTTGGTTTTTATCCCCCGCTCACTATGTGTTTGATTATTTAATTCTACAGAGAAAGAGATGGGAAGATTCTCCCGGACTACTGTCTCTACTGGCAAAGACATCTTATTAATACTTAAATCCGGTTCTTTATTAGCTGCCCAGAGTATAGTTTTAATTAGAAGTGCCTGAGCGTATTCGTAGTGTAAGGGGTCTTTTGGATTAACAGTGATGGAATGAATTCCGTTAGGACCGCATATCTTCTGGAAATGAAATAAAACAATACGTCCTTTATTAAAGGTGTATGTTCGGATTATATCATTGCTATATGGTTTTATGATTACCTCAAGAGGGACATTTTCAAAAACAGCAGGGATTGACGTTTCGGTAAAATATTCCTGGATGGCAGTTGGTTCTTGCTTTATATCAAAAGAGCAGATAACCAAACCACACCCTTTTGAGATTTTCTTTAAAATCTCATATACCAATGACTCAGGTAAGATGTCCCAGTTCACATTTCCTATAATAATTACATCATAGTCATTTTTTAGTTTTTCTCTCGCATCTGCTAAAACATTTTCTTCTGAAAGTCCATTAA
>JACQRL010000237.1 GCA_016206485.1 Planctomycetota bacterium
ATATAGCACGGCACATGGCAGATTTAGTAAAAGCAAATAATAAAAATGGTAAGAAAACAAAAATGATACTGCCAGTAGACCCAACCCAGCAATATCCTATATTTGCAGATATAGTAAACAAGGAAAAGATTGACTGCCGGAACTTGCGGACATTCAATATGGATGAGTATTTAAACTGGCAGGGTCGGCCGATACCTGAGGACCATCCCATGAGTTTCAAGAGATGCATGAAAGAACTCTTGTGGTCCAGGGTTGCTCCTGAACTTCGCATGTCTGAAAAACAGATGTATTTCCCAAATCCCCAGCGCATAAATGAACTGGACGATAAATTGGATGAGTTAGGTGGAGCAGATGTCTGTTATGCTGGCGTGGGTTATCATGGTCATGTTGCCTTTAATGAGGCTATAATCTCCAGATGGTATAAAATCCATGAAGAGGAATTCCTTAATGCCCGAACACATATTGTCAGTATTGCAGATGATACCTTTGTTATAAATTCTGTCAGAGAAGCAGGGGGGAACTGTGAAATCATCCCTCCTTTTGCCATAACTATTGGAATGAAAGATATTATGGATTCAAAACACATTGAAGGTGTTTTTTACTGCGGTACATGGCAAAGGACTGTTTTCAGGAGAACACTTTTTCAGGAACCTACTATAGAATATCCTGGTACTTTCTTAAAGAGACATCCTGATTTTGGAGTAAGTATTGATGCAGAAACAGCAAAACCGCCAGAAATTGCTCCATATTAAAGAGATTGTTTCAGGGTCTATTGAAAAACGACGCGAGGAGATTATTGAGTTAGCAAAAAGTCTGGTTAGGATTCCAAGTGAAAACATACCTCCTGGCGGAAATGAATTTGCCTCTCAGAAATTCATCTGCAATTTTTTTACCGAAAGCGGCATAGAGAGTAAACTCATAGATTTAACCAGCATATCTGAGTTGTCCCGACATGAGGCATATTATCAGGGTAGAGATTATACAGGAAGGCCTAATGTAATTGCCCGGTATCCAGGCAGTGGGGGTGGTAGGTCACTTCTTTTTTCTGGTCATATTGATACCATGCCAGTAGGCGATAATAAGTGGTCGTTCCCGCCATTCGGGGCAGATATAAGTAATGGTAGACTCTATGGGCGGGGGGCGTATGATATGAAATCCGGCATAACCGCTATGATGATGGCTATGAAGACTATCAAAGAATGTGGAATCAGACTGAGAGGTGATTTGCTCTTTGAGAGCGTGGTAGATGAAGAACATGCCGGATGTAACGGGACATTGGCTAACCGTCTTATTGGTTTCAATGCCGATGGGGTGATTTTACCGGAACCAAGCAATTTAAAACTTTATATAGCACACAAAGGTTTTCGGATTGTGCACCTATCACTTAAAGGTAAGTCAGGAATATCTTTTGCTGGTGAAGAACTTTCAAACCCAGTGGAATATATTGGGAGTTTGATAGAGTGTCTCAAGGCGTTTCGTAAGAAACGAAGAGAGGCAGCACCTGTTCCTGATATATACAAATATGACCCGGATCCGGTCCCGGTAATGTTACCTAAATTACAAGCAGGAGAGTTTTCATTGCGGATACCTATGCAGATACCCTTTGAGTGTAAGTTAGAGGTTTATTGGCAAACTATGCCAGGCGAGAGTCAACAAGAAATAGAGAAAGATTTTTTTGACTTTCTTGATGAATGGCAGAAGAACAACAATCTATTGCCACGGGATATTGTTCTTGAACATAATTTTTCCCATCGCTGGATACCAGGCACAGGCATAGACAGAAATCATCCTTTGGTCAGGGTTACAAAATCTGTGGCAGAAGAATGCCTGGACACTGAAGTTACCGTGACTGGTGCACCTTTCCCATGCGATTTATTCATATTCAATCTTTATGGTAATATGCCTGGGGTTATTCTGGGACCATCCGGAGGCAATGCCCATGCAGCAGATGAATTTGTCTATGTTGAGGATATCATTAAACTGACAAAGATTTTTTCAAGTTTAGCATTAAGGTGGTGTGAACTATAGTGAGGTAATATGATGAAAGAAATAGGAGCAAGTGTGATAGGTATAGGTAACTATGGTGAGGTTCATTGCAGGGCATATAAGAATGACTCGAGGGTAAAGTTGATTTCAGTATGGAGCAGGAGTAAAGAACGGGGTATCAGAATAGGAAGAAAATATGGCTGTGAGGCAACTACTGACCTGGAAAGTATTGCCAATGACCCCAGGGTAAATTTAGTAAGTATAGCCACGCCTGACTTTGCCCATACTGAACCGGCTATAAGAATGATGAAGGCAGGTAAACATATACTGATAGAGAAACCCATGGCAACTTCTGTGGAAGAATGTGAAAAGATACTGAAAGTTCAAAGACAGAAGAAGGTCAAACTCATGGTCAATTTCCATAACCGATGGTACAAACCAGTTGTAGAAACAAAGAGGTTGATTGAATCCGGGAGAATAGGTAAGCCTATTCATGGCTTTGCAAGACTTAGTGACGTTATTACTGTAGCCACACGTATGCTTCCCTGGAGTAAAAATAGCGGACCAGAATGGTTTCTCTTTCCTCACCTTGTAGATCTGGTACGGTGGCTTTTTAGCCAGGAAGTCAAACAGGTCTTTGCAATCGGTAAAAAGGGACTACTTAAATCTAAAGGCATAGATGTGTTTGATGTGATTCAGGCACAGATTGTATTTGAGGATGCTATTGCAGTTCTTGAGTCGTCATGGGTTTTGCCCACTTCCTGGCGTAATGGAATAGTTGAATTCAAGATAGACATATATGGAGAAAAAGGTAGGCTCGGTATAACTGGAGATAATGAGGGACTGGAAATTTCCACAAAATCTTACCGCACACCGTTTCTTTATGACTATATTACTGAAGAAGAACCAATCAGGTATTTTATTGATTGTGTCATCCAGAATAAAGAGCCGATGGCAAGTGGAGAAGATGGCTTGGCTGTAACCCGGATAATAGAGGCTATAGTCAGGTCAATAAAAGAGAATAAAGTGGTGAGATTAAGATGAAGGCTGCGGTATTAGAAAAAATAGGACAAATAAAAATTAAAGATGTTACAAAACCAGTGCCCGAATCAGATGAGGTTTTAATCAAGATAAAAGCCTGCGGATTATGTGGGACAGACGTTAAATTATACAAAGGAGAATACACGGCAAGAATCCCGGTAATACTTGGCCATGAATTTTCAGGAGAGGTTGTAGAAGTTGGTAAAGATGTAAAAAATTTCAGGGTAGGAGATAAGATTGCAGTTGACCCGAATGAATCCTGTGGCGTATGCGAATATTGCAGGGATTCCAGACCAACATTTTGCAGCAATTTGTCTGCGTATGGGGTATTAAGGGACGGTGGATTTGCAGAGTATTGTGTGATAGGAGAAAAAGGAACGTATAAAATCCCAGATAATCTAAGTTTTGAAGAATCTTCATTTACAGAAGCAGTATCATGCGCTTTACATGCAATTGATAGGGCTGATATAAGATTAGGAGAATCAGTTATTATTATTGGTGGAGGAATACAGGGACAGATTCTAACCCAGTTATGTAAACTTCAAGGAGCAGAACAGATTATTATGCTTACGAGGTCAAAAGAGAAACAGGAATTAGCAAAAAGATTTGGAGCCACTTTTGCTGATATAAAAACCAATAAGAAGACTGATATAGTAATTGAAGCAGTAGGTAGTCCTGAGACAGTAGAACTGGCAATCCAATTAACTAAAAGAGGAGGTAAGGTTATAATTTTTGGATTTACCTCGGAAGGTAAAAAGGCAAACTTCCTGCCATTTGATGTTCTTTACAAAGAATTAACAATAATGGGTAGCTGGGTTAATCCGTATACATTTGATAGGGCTTTAAAATTACTTTCTTCAGGTAAAGTTGATGTCAAACCTCTTATAACAAAAGTGCTAAAACTTAAAAATCTTATGGAAGGGTTTGAACTAATGACAAAAAAGCCAAAAGGGTTTTTAAAGGCAATAATAAAACCATGAAAAAATTCAAATCAAAATCCTTTATCTGTTATGGACCACATGATATACGAT
>JACQRL010000238.1 GCA_016206485.1 Planctomycetota bacterium
ATTCTTTATATAAACATTACACTTCTTTTCTTGAAAATTGGTCATATGTTCCGCTAGCGTTTCCCAGCATAAAAGAAGTTTCTGCGTAGCAAGGATTTGGGTGAGTCCGTAAGGACGAACCTTTTATGCTGTGTTAGGTGACGTTGCAGCCTTACTACCTGCTGTCCTATTTAACGCTGTAGTAATATTCATCTTCATAATAAGGTTCTTCTCTTTGTTCTTTGAGTCTGGAATAGGACAGTGAACTTTCATCCACTTTTGCGTACTTTCCTTCGCGCGTTTGCTTTAAAAAGGTCAACAACACCTTTTCTTCATTCTGTCTCGTTTCTTTCTTCTTCGATTCCATGATTTTTCCTCCTTATTCAACAATAACTTTTCTTCCACTTTGTATTTCGATTTGATTCTTAATACCTAATAAGTCAATTTCAAAACCACACTTACATATAATTTTAGCATCTTTTGGAAAAGGTATACAACCTTTATTTTTGAAGTCTACATCGATCTGGGGATTAGATGCAAGTTTTGCATATATCTTATGAACAATGCCACATTTTGGACATTTTTGTTCAATCTCGACTGCATCAGGTACTTGCATTTTGGGAATTCTTACGGGAGCTCCAACAGGAACAGCTTGTCTAAATATTTTGTTATCCTGAGTTGCAAATATCTTAAAAGAAGTGGTAGTTTCAAAAAGCAGCCTACACACTGTTTGAATTCTATATACAATTTCGGCTAATTTGGGATTACTATCAACCCTTATTATCTTTAAACCCATTCCCTCTAAATCATCAATTTTTATTGATCTTCCGTGTAATCTCCATTTAGAATGATTCGTTAATTCCTTTGCGATCTCCGCAGCTCGTTTTCTTTTCATTTCTTCAGTTACAGGTATTTTTCGGGATTCGGTAACAGTCCATTTTTTGAACTTGTAATTTATTAACCAATCAACCACCAAATCTTCAGCAAATTTAAAAGCATGAAATACGCTACCTAATTCACCGGGTGTGATTTGCGCTACCATTGTTGCGTCAAATGGATTTAAACTACCTTGTTTTTCTGCTTCTTTCCGTTTCTCTTCAACCCATTCGATATAGTCATATGCTGATATTACAGATCGTCCAATTTTCATTTGAGCGTCAATAGGCCCCAAACTCCCAGTTTCAGTCATTAAAATTTCGTCACCTGATAAAACAATAATTGTGCCGGCACTCTTAGCCTCTCCAGATACTACAAAGGAAACTGTGTCAAAATTATTGCGCAAAAACTTGACTATTTCTTCTGCTGTTTCGCCACTGCCTCCCGGTGTTTCGAGATACATATCAACTTTCCGAAGGTCTTTTTTGATTGCCAATAAATCACGAATTACATAAAAGTCTGCTTGCTCTAAGGGAACCGCCGGGATTGGCTTCCCAATAGCAGCGGCGTATACAAATAAATAGGTATTCCTCAATTTGTTGTATTCTGATATTAATTTCAACAGTTCAGATTCCAATTCAGAACCACCTAATCTTCTGTTGATATACTCATTTATGAAACCCATGTCTATGTCCTCCTTTTAATCCTGTTTTGTGATTATAGACGAAGTATTTCGTTTATCCCACCTCTGGCTGAAAAGCCAGTAATCCCTCACTTTTGACAATTTTTATCACTTATCACCTCACTGCCTCAGGTTTAGACTGTCCAACGGCGTCTTTGTCCTTCTGAAAAATTTAAAGGGTGGATATCGCAATGAGGTATGGCGCTCCTGCTAACAGGATTCAGAGAGGTTGTTAGCCTATGTCCTGACGCCCCATTGTTTTTCAACCCCTTTCCTGGTATTTGGATTGGTAATCATACACCACAGAAAATACTATACCCCGCGCCTTTCAAAGGTCAAGGATATTTTTGTTTTAAAAGAGCCCACGAAATACACTAAAAGACATTAAAGTAACAAAAAACAGATGCCCACGAAATACGCTAAAGTACGCGAAAGGGATTTCGCATGTTTCGTGTCTTTCGTGGGTAAATTTAACTAATTTTCAGTGAAATCTGGCGATGTAACCTTCTTGCCGATTTTGCTTTCGGTGCCATTTAGAATTCTTTTTATATTGGATTTGTGA
>JACQRL010000245.1 GCA_016206485.1 Planctomycetota bacterium
GTGATGCAGAATAAGTATTCGGAAGGTTACCCGGGAAAGCGTTATTATGGTGGAAATGAATTCATAGATGTTGCGGAAAATTTAGCAATTGATAGAAGTAAGGAGTTGTTTGGTGCCGAGCATTCGAATGTGCAGCCTTTAGCCGGCTCACCTGCAAATCTGGCTGCTTATTTTGCCTTGCTAAATATCGGGGATAAGGTGATGGCTCTGAGCTTGGCCCATGGAGGGCATTTGACCCACGGTTCTCCAGTAAATTTCTCGGGTAAATGGTATAAGATCATACCTTATGAAGTGAGTAAAGAGACAGGTATGCTGGATTACGATGCTATAAGGAAGCAGGCACAGAGAGAGAAGCCTGATTTGATTTTGTGTGGCTATACTGCTTATCCAAGAGAGATTAATTTCAAGGAGTTTAAGGAGATTGCGGATGAGGTAGATGCTTATTTGATGGCGGATATTTCACATATAGCCGGCTTGGTTGCTGGTGGAGTGCATCCGTCCCCAGTACCTTATGCGGATATTGTTACAACAACTACCCATAAGACATTGAGAGGGCCTAGGGGAGCTATTATTCTGTCCAAAAAAGATTATGCACAGAATGTGGATAAGGCTGTTTTTCCTGGTTTGCAGGGCGGCCCTTTTGACCATGTGATAGCTGCTAAAGCAGTTTGTTTTAAGGAAGCAATGCAGCCTGAGTTTAAGGAATATGCAAGGCAGATAGTAAAGAATACAAAGGAACTGGCAAGCGAACTGCTTAAGTTTGGGTATGATTTGGTTTCTGGGGGAACAGACAACCACCTGATTTTAGTTGATTTGAGGAACAAGAATATTACGGGTAAAGAGGCGCAGGAAAAGCTTAATTCAGTAGGCCTGATAGTTAATAAAAACATGGTACCGTTTGATACCCAGTCTCCTTTTGTGACCAGTGGAATTAGGGTAGGAACCCCAGGTTTAACAACAAGAGGTATGAAGGAAGGGGAGATGCGCCTGGTAGCAGGGATGATGGCAAGGGTTATAGAGAGTAAGGAAGAGCAAGTTTTAAATAAGGTGAAAAAAGAAATTCTAGAATTGTGCAATCAATTTCCGATATACAAGGAATTAAGTTGAGATAATGGCTAGAATTATTGACGGCAAACTAGTTGCGAATAGTATACTTGAAGAAGTTAGGGGTGAGATAAAGCTTTACAGATTAAAGCCAAGGTTGGAAGTTGTACTTGCTGGGGATAACCCTGCTTCTTTGGTTTATGTTAAAATGAAGAAAAAGGCCGCTAGAAAAGTCGGGATAAGTTCTAAAACATATAAAATTCCGCCAGACATTACAGAGGAAAAAGTATTGAAGTTGGTTCGAAAATTGAATAGTGATAGAAAAGTACATGGAATACTTATTCAGTTGCCTTTACCCAAGCAGGTTAATGAAGAGAAAGTTATTGCTTCTATTTCTCCAAGCAAAGATGTTGACGGGTTTACACCTGTGAACATGGGGAAGCTTTTGAGGGGAAATGAGGATTTTTCACCATGCACTCCTTACGGAGTATTGGCACTGCTAGAAAAGAGTGGGATAGAGATAGCAGGAAAGCATGCGGTGGTTTTAGGAAGGAGTAACATAGTGGGCAAACCAATGGCGTTAATGCTTCTTAAAAAAAATGCCACTGTTACGATTTGCCATAGCAAAACTAAAAACCTTGAGCAAATTACCAGAAGTGCTGATGTTTTAATAGTTGCAATAGGTAAGCCTGAGTTTGTTACAGGTGATATGGTAAAGAAAGGTGCAGTGGTAATTGATGTGGGCATTAATAGACTGGAGAATAAGCTTGTTGGTGATGTTAATTTCAATCAGGTGAGTAAGAAAGCTAGCTATATAACAACAGTACCTGGCGGTGTTGGTCCGATGACTGTTGCTATGTTAATGAAGAATACTGTAACTGCATGCAGACTTGCAAAGCAGAAGAAGTAGAGATGCTGATTAGATGCAATATTCCACCGTATTGAGGTTTTTGTATTCCAGAGCCATTATGAGAAAGCAGTGGGACCTGAAAAATATCAAAAAACTCCTTAAGTCATTAGGCAATCCTGAAAAAAAATTAAAGGTTGTACATGTTACTGGGACAAATGGGAAGGGATCTACAACTGCTATGATTGCTAGCATATTGAATGAGGCGGCTATAGAACTGGGAGATACGTATCACCACATATCGACGATTTTAGAGAGAGGATTACGATAGACGGCAGGTTAATACCTAGGGAAGATGTCGTAAACATATTCAAAAAAATGAAAAACTCTATTTCTAGTTTTAAGAAAAATGAGCTGAGTTTTTTTGAGATAACAA
>JACQRL010000247.1 GCA_016206485.1 Planctomycetota bacterium
AAGCAGTTGAAAGCCTGATCGGATAACAATAAAAATATTCAGCTTTAGTGTACTTTTCCCATTTAAAAACTATCGTAAAATAAGAATATGGCGATGCGTGGCGACTTAGGTGAATTAATTTTCAAAGATGATCTGACAAAGCTTTATAATCGAAGATACCTTGCAAATCTATTTAAGTCAAAGGCTTTTACGGAAGGTTCTATTTCTGTATCTTTTTTGATGCTGGATATTGATAATTTCAAGGCTCTTAATGATACATTTGGCCATCAAAAAGGAGATGAGCTGTTGATCAAATTAGGTGAATTATACAGACGTTTAACAGATGGGAAAAACAGGATCGTAATAAGGTACGGCGGCGATGAATTTCTTTTTGTGCTCATTGGGTCCAATAAAGAAGAATCATTTGAATTCGGAAAGAAGTTGATAGATACTTTTAAAGAGCAATTTTTGAACGACAGCAAATATACAGATATTAATCTTGGAATAAGCCTTGGTTTAGCTACCTACCCTGAAGATGCAAAAAACTCCAGCTCATTGATTTCATTGGCTGATAAAGCAATGTACAGCGCGAAAAAGCTTGGACATAACAATATTATAGCCTTTGGCGATGTGTTGCAGGGGCAAGCGCATAAACTGCTATGTCTGCAGAGGTTGCAGGATGATTCAATAATCGCCAGGGAAAACGAATTGAAAATGCTTCTGGAAACAATCTCATCGTTCAAAAGCCCCGAGAATAGAAAGTGGTTTATTATTATTGAAGGCACCGATGGAGCAGGTAAAACAACACTATTAACGGCAGCAAAAAATAGAATCAAAGATTCATATATTATTTATAGAAAGTGCCAGCCATTTGATGTCCAGATTGCTTATGGGTTAATCCGGGAGCTGTTACTCCAATTATTGTCAGATGATCAGTTTAAAAGCGTAGTCAATAAGGAACTGAATGAGAAACAAAAAAACGCTCTTGGAAAGATAGTACCGGAAATTATTAAACCTTCACCCAAGTATATACTCAGCAAATTTGAGCTTTTTGACGTGTTGCTTACCGTATTAAGAAAGTGTTTTATGCAAAAACAGGTCATCTTTATGATTGATAATGGGCACTTTGTCGATGAGCCTTCATATTCAGTCCTTCGCGAATTTGTCCAAATTGTTGAAAACAAGCCGGTTGTAATAATTACTTCCAACTATAATGAGGGAGCCACCATACCTCATTTTATAACCTTTAAAACAAGCATAGTCGAGTATACGGAAAAAATTATTACTGAGCCGCTGTCTGAGGATGCTGTCACAGCATTTACTACTGCGTTGCTTGGAGGTTATGAAATTGATGAAGAAATAATGGATCTTGTTTTCCAAATGTCTGTAGGAATACCCCTTGTCATAATAACATTGTTAAAGGAACTTCTCGCCTCGGATTTCATAAGATTTGAGAATTCAAAGTGGATCACATCTGACAAATTTGAAGATAAAGGATTAAAACTGCTGAAAGATAGAGTTTACAATTTTGTGGGAAATATTGATGAAACATCGCGTGTTGTTCTTAACAGCGCAAGCGTGATAGGCGAAAAAGTAGAGTTTGAGCTTCTGAAAGGCACGTTGAACCGGCAAGACGAAAGAATCACTGAGGGACAAATCATTTCTGCAGTAGATGAATTGATAAAAGAAAATTTGCTAAAAACTGAGGAGCCTTTTGTTATTGATAACGTGGAATTTACCTCGAAAATCATACAGAAAACTGTTTATGAATCGATAAGCGATGACCAGAAAAAGACTATACATAATACAGTAGCGGAAGTTCAAGAAGAACGATTTAAAGATAACCCGGAGAAAGTATTGGAGCAACTTTATTACCATTATGCCAAGGCTGGCAACACACCCAAAGCAGATGCTTATTCAGAGCAAATAAAAGCGAGATTTATCGAGTCATTTGATGAGGGTGAGCTCGTAAAATATGTGCAATGGAAAATCGGAACTGCAAAGGCGAAAATCCAGGAATTTAACCACAATCTGGATGATGATTCACTTAATCAGGTTCTTGAATTCACAAGAAATCTTCTTAGCTGTATCAAGTTTTTAAGAATTTATCCAGGCGAGTCCAGTATAGTACTTGAAACTCTTTTTAAAACCTATAAATTCCTTCAGTTTATTCTTGAATCGAGCAAGGGATTCACAATAGCGCTTGAAGGAGAGAAGTTGAGAATTAATAAATTTCTCTATGATCCGGATAAATTTGATAACAGGCATATGGAACTTTTTGATTTTCTTAAGAAGAAAAAAATACAAAGTTTAACGTTTCTCACAACTGTTGGGCAGAAAGAATTCGAAGGGTTCACGAATGCGATGCTCAATGATATAGAAGCTACCTTCATTGAAGAAAATTACTGGGAAAATATCATCGAAAAGGCAAAAATTAATTCTGTAGGTGTAGTGACATATTCATATGTAAGCAAGGAAAAAACTTTTGATAAATCTGGAGATCTTATAATCGAACTTGTCAAATCGTTCAATGGTTTACTTGTTATTTCAAAGGTATACCCGCCTACGAGCAATACTGTACAGGATAGAACAAAAGCGTTTATTGATGCCTTTAAATCCGTTGCCGGTAACAGCAGAGAATGTTCTATCTCTTCAAGTGATGGAGATATCCTGTTTAACGGGAAACTCATTTCCAGGGGTAAATTAGCCGGAAGTACTAAGGATGTAGAAGGGTTATTCGAAAGATTCGGGCTCAATTCTATTGTATTTAAATCTGAACTTAATTACGCAGATGTTGAAAGTTTTTTGAATCTGATGGAAAAAACTAAGAGAAACTCACCCGAACAGATTCAGAAGGAGCTTGAAAATTTCAAGACCGATACAATCACTCTTGAAAGAAAAGAAATATTGAGAAAAATCATTTCTGCAGAGGAAGTTATCCAGTTATCTCCTGTAGAAAGATTGAAAATATTTCTATCCAAATCTGATGAATAATATCTGCAAATAAATCCGGATAATATAATTGAACTTGCAGCTGTTCTTAATAGGTCAGGT
>JACQRL010000248.1 GCA_016206485.1 Planctomycetota bacterium
AACTGTGCTTATTAATAATATAAATAGTATTTTAGATACTGCTGTTTCTGCAGCACCAAAACTTACTTTGTCTTCTTTGTTGATAGGAGGTGGTATAATGAAAAAATCTGTTATCTTTGTAACTATTCTACTGGCTTTATTTGGTATTTTCATGATTAAATCTCTTCAAAACGATCAGAAAGATGAAAAAAAAGATACTGCGCGTGTTGATCAACCTTATGTTGCTGCTGATTCTGTCTCTTCTAAAGAAACAAATAATGAGGCAAAGGAGGATCTAACTGCCGGTGATTCAAGTGATTCTATGGGTTTAGATGAAAAAGAGTTAGTTGATCACACTATTAGAGTCAGAGGTACTGTTTTGGATTTTGATGGCAAATTATTTGTCCCAACTTTTACTCCTGCAAGTGGTTCAGGAAGATTGGTGAGTGTAAATGCAAATGTCACATGTGCAGATAATTTAACAGGTTTATTTATGTATAAGGGACCTTCAGGTATTGTTGATAAATCAGGTATGTTCGAGATAAAATTAAAGTACAGAAGGGTGATCTCGAGAGAAGATAAACTCTTACTTAGATGGTGTTATAATGACCTGTTTATTTTGAAGAAAGACAACAGGCAATATTCTTCAGAATTGAGTTGTAGTAAAGTTATCAGTATAAAGCCTGAAAAAGAGAATGAAGAAACTATTGTTAATGTAACACTAGAACCGCCTCCTACCGCAACTGTGCAATTTAGATTAGCTTCAAATGAATTACAAATCCAAAATAATGTATTGCTTAATATATTCGATAACAGTTCTGCAAGTTCAGTAATGGATCTTAACAGCGTTTTTCATATTAATGTTATTGAAGGCAGGGAATACAGACTGCCGGCTAATATCGGTCTGACGCTTTATTCGACTGATTTTGTTAATCGGCATTGGAGTACTAATTTAAGGCTTGACCCTAATGAAGCGAAAGAGATTGTAATTGAGTTTGAACCGTTAAAAAGTAACTTCACTGGTAAATGTATAAATGAAGATGGAACCCCTGCATCAGGTAAATTCGTCTGTGTTGGACAGGAGGGAGGACGATACCAATCATTTCAAACCGGCGAAGACGGTACTTTTAAGCTTTCTTTGAAAGGAGATAGAATACTCAGTTTATCAGTAACAGAAGGTTATGGAAGACCATATCTCGTTTATTTAGAAAAAAAGGATCTAACTAGATCAGATATAGAACTGATAAAAATACGCAGATCAGCCGGATCATTTAGCGTTAAAATTGAGATTCCAGACAAGTTTGTTGAGAATGCTAACGATATTAAAATGATCATCTCATCGGATAAATTGGATGGAAATAATGAATGCAGGCTTAGTAATGAGCGACTTGTTTTTCAGGATAACACTGGAGATTACAGCAAATACATTGTAAAAAGTGATGATCCACGTTCCATTGAGAATGTTATTTCACTTTGTGGCGGTTTGCACGTATTTTCTGTATATTATCTGAACCTAAAGACCCTTAAATGGGAACAATGCCACAGTGAATCAATTGATATAAGCGAATCTACTCCTAAAGAAATAGCGATTAAAGTTAAATAAGCAATAAGTAGTTCAAACGTTCGTGTCTGTGAAATCGTAATTTAATCAATGGAATCTGAGCTTGGGAAGAATTTTGTTTTAAAGCTTTTTAGTTAATTATTGCTTAGAATAAGGTAAGGAGGCGCTATGAGAAAAGGAATTTTGCTGTTTGTTATTTTTCTTTGTTGGTCTTGTGATCAGGGTGATACTGCTATGTCAGTAGATCTTGCCAAACTTCATAAGGAAATTGATGATGTGAAACAATCAGATATATCCAGAAAAATTAAATCTGCTAAGGAAAAAGTTTATCCCGCGCTTGTGTTTATAAGAGTAGTAGTTCAGGACTTAAGAGGAGGTATGGAATATAAGGTTCAGAGTCAAGGGAGTGGTACGGTAATTTCGGAAGATGGGCTTGTGCTCACGAATTTCCACGTTGCCGGTGATTCTGTAAGAATATTATGTGTTCTTTCGAATAAAGAAGAAGTTTCAGCTGACTTTGTGGCAGGAGATTACCAGACTGATCTTGCGTTGATCAGATTGAACTTGAATGAAATGAAAGATAAATCCTCTCTTCATCACGCGAAACTTGGAGATTCCAAAAAACTGGAGGTTGGTGATTACGTTTTGGCGATGGGGGCTCCTTTGGGGCTTGCCCGATCTGTCACGCTCGGTATTGTCAGCAATACAGAGAGAGTTTTGGGCGCTGTCCCTGATAATCGGGGGAGGATGGTTGGAATATATTCTAACTGGATACAGCATGACGCTACTATAGCTCCGGGTAATAGCGGAGGCCCATTGGTGAATCTTGATGGAGAAATCATAGGAATTAACACGAGGGCAATCAGAAATACAGAAGGACTTTCACTGTCAGTTCCTGCAGATACTGCGAAGGAAATAGTGGACAAGCTCATTGTTCATAAGAAAGTACAGAGAAGCTTTTTTGGGTTCACGATACAGCGTAACCTGAAGTCGCGAACTGAAGATGGAGCGCTTGTAAATTATGTGTACCCAAGTACTCCTGCCGCGGATGCCGGATTGAAAGCAGGTGATCTAATTACAAAAATTAATGGAGAGAAAATAAGTGTGAACTTTGATGAGGATTTACATCCTGCGCTAAATTTACTGGTAAGTCTTGATGTTGGGAAGGAGCATGAATTCACGGTAAATAAAAATGGAAAGACGGAAGTAATAAAGATCAAGTCTGTAGGGGAAGAAGAGCAGATCGGAAGAGAACGCGAGCTAAAACATCTAGGAATGATGATAAGAGAGCTGACGACTCCTATAGTGTTAGCCAGACAACTATCTCAAAAAAAGGGAGTTTTGGTTACTTTTGTAGGTCAGGGGTCACCATGTCTGACTGCGGCTCCGATTATCATGCCCAACGATATCATTATCTCAATGGATAACAAAGCGATTGATAACTATGACACCTTCATAAATATCTATGAAGAGATAATTAAAAACAAAAAGAAAGAAGTCCTGATTGAATTTGAAAGGTTCAACGGCGCATATGTAACTCTTGTGAAGCTGCTTACAAAGAAACAGCTGAAGCAAAGGGCTCAGAATTATGGCGTGAGTATGGTAAGAAGGAGCTGGATAGGATGTGTGTTGCAGCCGTTTTCTGATGAACTCGGCCAGCAGATTTATGCGGATAAAAATATTTCGGGAGTCAGGATCGCAAGAGTATATGATGATAGCCCCGCGGTTCAGGCAGGATTGAAAGTCAATGATATTATACTGAGTGTTGATGGTAACAGGGTAAATGCTCAGAATGATCAGGCTTTAAACGGTTTTATCGAAATGTTGAGATCAAAACCTGCAGATTCAGAAGTGGAGTTTGAAGTCTTCAGGAGCTCCAAAAAGAAAAATATCAAAGTAAGGTTTGAATATGAACCTGCATCATACAATGATGCTGAAACCTGTGAAGACAAGAGTTACGGGATTTCGGCGAGAGATCTCGTATTTTATGACCGCATTAATTTCCATCTGGGAAATAATGAAAGTGGAGTGTTAATTACACAGGTTCAAAGCGGTGGATGGGCAGAATTTTCTAAACTTCCAGTAAATTCAATTATCCAGAGAATTGATGATCGCGAGATAAAAAATGTCCAGGACTTTAAGGATGTCATGAAAAAGTTGTCTGAGGACAGAAACAAAACTACAACATTTTATGTATTAATGTCGGGAATCGGATCATTTATAGAGGTAGAGACGGATTGGGATAAAATACAATAACTAAATGACATTCCATTAAAAGCCAGCTATGTCACTGTAAGACTGCGAAAGATTGAGAGATTGCGAAGAGTGAACTTTCGCAACTTCTTTCAGAAAATCCTTACATATTTAGTGGTTTGGTGATGTTAACATATTCTTATCACAGAACATCACTTAAGTTATTCTTCTATTGCTCCGCCGACGATTTTTATATGCTTTCTGAATGTGTAAGAGGGATTTTCTTTTCTTCTCTGCAGATATTCTTTGAACTTTAACTGATTTGACAGGGTGTTGCCTTTCATTATTTCCTGGGCTTGTCCTCTTTCTTTCCCGAAGATTTTGGTGGCGGTTGAAACGATTTCTTCGATACTTTTTACCGGGACAAAGATTACGCCGTCCGGATCTGCAAATACAATGTCGTTTTTGCTTACTGTAAAATTACCGAAGTTTGCAGAAAGTAATGCATCCTTTTGTCGCGCGTCGAGTCTTGTCGGTCCCGCGGGATAACTTCCATAGCTAAACACAGGCAGTCCGATCTTAGCTAGCTCTTCTGAATCTCTGTGTACTCCATATACAATTATTCCGGCCAATCCGACTGCTTTTGCTTCCAGCAGTGTGAGATCTCCGATGCATCCCTCATCCTGCCTGCCCTCATTATCAATAACGAGAACATCTCCTTTTTCAGAATTAGAAAATGCCTCGAGAAAGATGTCTACGCTTCCGTAGTGCTTGCAGGGTATGGCTCTTCCGCATGCCCTTGCATTTGTGGACACACTTTTTATCCCGGTGGGCGCAATTTTCAGCGCTATTTTTAATCTTATACAGGCATCAGCAATCTGCGCAGTCGATACTCCGTAAAAAAACTCAGATAAATGCTTCATAAAGTCCCTCCACAGATTATTAATCTAAATAGTCTGCTCTGTTGGTTCAATGATTAAAAGGGATGGTTTATAAAATTTTATGTGGCAACCGGCTGGATTTAGATTGTTTGTTGTTGAATAATAATTTCAAAATTGATTTGTGTTGGTTTGTATGAAATTTGTAATATCACTCGTTTATGAGAAAGTCTCTAATAACGCTTGGTAAAAAGTGGAATAAAGATAGATCGGGAATTTCTATTTTTGTTCAGAATCCTTCAACTGGAGTGATTCTACAGGGATGGGGTGATTTGTTCAAAAACATAGAGGGATTTGATTCGAAGTTGAAGAAATTTACTAAAGAATAAATAATTGAAGTAAATCCCACGACGTTTAACATTAATAAATCAAGATGGATTTAATCGAGAGAGCTGTACGCATTTCAGTTGTTGCTCACAAAGACCAGAAGCGAAAGGCTGATAACTTTCCATACATAATACATCCCTTCATGGTTGCGTTTAAGCTTATGAAGTATAAATTTCCTGATTCAGTTATCGCGGCTGCTCTAACACACGATGTTTTGGAAGATACTGATTTTTCTGCGGAGAAGCTGAAAGATGAGCTTGGTGAAGAGGTGCTTGAAATAGTTAAAGCCGTTACAAATGATGACTCTTTATCGTGGAAAGAGAAAAAGAATAAGTATATAGAAACAGTACGAAATGGTCCTGAGGGAGCAAAAGCCGTCGCTGTCGCGGATAAGATTCACAATTTGGAAAGCCTGATAATTGCTCACTCACAACAAGGTGCAGAGGTGTGGGCAAAATTCAATCGTGGGAGAGAAGAAAAACTTTGGTTTGAAAATGAAGTCTTGAAAATGCTCAGAGAAACCTGGCAACATCCGCTTGTTGATGAGTATGCTACGCTTTTGGAAAAAGAAAAAAACTTAAAATAGTCGAACTATTGCCTTCTAACTTCATTCGCAATAATTAGGCAATTTACCCCGGCAAATAGTATAGGCAATGCAAAAATATATGGCTGCAATACTGTAACAAGTATTGATGCAGTTCCGATTATTAACAAAAGTATTGCCCCGATTGAAATCCCATATTTCGAAACCGGGAGGAAAAATCTATATAGAAGCCATATAAACATATGAAACTTACACAAACAACCGGTATACGGAACACCATAAAAGTGTCTTGTATGTGAAGGTTTCTGGCAGATCTGGCAGGTTCCGCAATTCTCCCCTCGATATTCGCAGTAACATCCGCGTTTTTGCGGTGTCATACCGGTTGTTCTTTCCTCTCCTTCTCTTTTTCTTTCTTCCTGAATCATCCTAATCTTTTCCACATCTTCTTTCTTTGCAATTATTCCATGTCCCTCCTTCCATAGTTTTAATCTGTCAGAATCGGTTAGATTATTGATATCAAAATCGGCATACTTATTTCCAAAACCTTCTTCATCCTCGTTGGCAGGTTCAGGTACTTTGCTGTAGTCGAATCTGTCTAACCTGTAGTAGTTAAGCATTGCGATTACTCTTTCAAAATTGTAGGGATTGGTATTTGACGAGAGGATGTTCTCATCCCAGTCTCCTCTATAGTCCGGATTTTTCATATTTGCTGATACAATGACATAATCGATTAATATTTGAATCAGCGCAAGGCGATAATCGTACAAGAATATTTCAAACGGATAATCGTAAACGCCCTTTTCGCATAACTCCTTGTGGTATATATGTAAAAGTTGGAATGAATGGTCTTTTATCTGCCCAGGCGTGAGTGATGTCATGAGAAATTGTACAAGATCGAGAGCGTGGCACCCCTTGGCAACACAGTTCCAGTCTATAAGAGTTGCGTCAGATCGATTTTTGATCTTGCTGAACATAATATTATCAAGATATGCATTATTATGAAGAAGACTTGTTGGCCTTGAATTCAGTCTTTCGACAACATCACTTGCGCTTGTTCTGAGTTCCTGAAGGAACTGTTTCAGATATGACGGAAGTTTTTCTTCGTGATTATATAGGAATGGATCTATTGCTCGGTTAAAGTTGAACTGTGTTAATCCTGTGTCGGTTCCGGTAGCACTAATCCAGTACAGTCCTTCAGTGTTTGTTTTATTCCAGTATAATGCATGAAGCGCCGCAAGTTGTGATAAAACAGCGCGTGCCTCTTCAATGCTGCACCCCTTTTCTATAGCTCCTCTGTAATGACATATCAGGTCCTCTAGAATTACGAAGCTGTTTTTAGTTTTATCTGAGCTGTGAACATAGTAGCATTCAGGAAGATGAATGTCTGTTGTTAACTGTAACGTTCCATCGATTACTTTATTATAAAACCAGAATTCTTTTGGAGAATATAGCCGTCCCTCTATGTCAATCAGGTTGCTGAATTTTGCGATGATTGATTCAGGATATCTGTGAGATTTAAAACTATAGACCGGTTTTATCTTATATACTTTGGAGTTTGTGTTTCCAAATGAACTAACCTCTTCAAAACTGCATGAAGTAATAGTGTCATTCCCTCTGTGTTTTTTAAATATGCCGCTTTGTTCAAAGACCTTGATAAGAAATTCTGGCGCAATTTCGTCTGGGCAGGCAGGTATGATGATTTTTTCAAGAAGTTTTGCCCTGATCATCATGTATTTATCCTGGCATTCTTTCGGTTTGTGAGTGTAGTCATATTTGTTATCCATACACTCAGTTGTCTCGCCACAGCATTCGCATGGACCATATGAAAGGTGGGCTTTAGTTGAGAAAATGCTTTCTATGACTTTCTTGTCGCCGTCAGTGTGGGTCAGAAGGCAGTGTTTGCACTCAAAGCTCATATAATACTTCTCCATGAGCCTGACAATATGAAAGAGCCAAGTATTGTTAAAGCCCAAAGGCACAGCAGTAATACTGTGGTTATGTGTATTGCGTTATACAAATGTTTGAAAGTGTCTTTTTTTGAAAATTTAGTATCATTTCCGAATAATGCGCTTGAAATTAATATTCCTGGAAGTAAAAAAGCAGAACCAATGATAAATCCAAAGTAATATGCGGCCGGCAAAATGATTCGTTTAAGCAACGGGATATCAAAAACATCTGGGATCCTATTCTTTCTGTCGTCAGGCAAGTTTCTGTTAAAGAGTGGTCTGAAGCATCCTACTAACATAAGCACGTAAAAAAGGCATATATGTAATAACAACACAGAAATGAGCGGGACTAAGATATATCTAAAGAAAAATTCTAACATATAATTTAATATCCTTTTTTTGTAAAAGTGTCAAGTCTATTCAATTATAT